>NZ_JBHZQU010000005.1:0-264065 GCF_042867205.1 Sphingomonas sp. NCPPB 2930
TCACCCAAGCTGCGCTAGCCAGCAGGCTGGCAAGCTTCGCTAACCCTCTCCCCTTTCCAGGGGAGAGGGGAAGAAGAAGCAATACTGAATGTCGATCCGCCCTAAGACTAAGGGAGAGACTATGACCATAGCCGCCCCACCCCACCTCCGTTCAGCCTGAGCGAAGTCGAAGGCCACGCCCCGACCTCGCCCCAATTGTCAGCAGCCCTAGCCGGAAATCTCCGCCCCCTCGCCCGCAAGTTCCGCCACCGGCATCAACTTCGTCAGCGGCCGCGCCGCCTGTTCGCCGATCGGCGGCTGTTCGATGCTCTTGCCGCCGGTGTCGATGTTCAACGCCTCGAACCGGCGGGCGCTGGTCAGGACCTGGCTCTCCAGGCTGCCGACAAAGGCGTTATAGGCGGTCATCGCGGTGTCGAGATTCTTGCCCAGCTTCGACACATGCCCGCCCATCACGGCAAGGCGCGCGTACAGCTCCTTGCCCAGCGCGCCGATCTGCCGCGCTTCCTGCGCCAGCTTTTCCTGTCGCCACACCGCAGCCACCGTCCGCGCGATCGCGATCAGGTTCGTTGGCGTCGCCAACAGCACCCGCTTGTCGAAGGCGAAGTCCCACAGCGTCGGGTCATGTTCCAGCGCCGCCGACAGGAAATGCTCGCCCGGCACGAACATGATGACATAATCGGGGGCGTCGTCGAACTGGTTCCAATAGCTCTTATTGCCCAACCCGTTCACATGCGCGCGCATCGCGGCGGCATGGCGCGACAGGCCCGCCAGCCGCTCGACCTCGTCGACCGCGCCGAACGCGTCCTGATAGTCGTTGAGCGACACCTTGGCGTCGATGACCAGCGCCTTGCCGCCGGGCACGCGTACGATCGCATCGGGGCGCAGCCGGCCGCCCTCGCCGTCCGCGACGCTGACCTCGGTCTGGAAATCGGCATGTTCGGACAGGCCGCAGCTTTCGAGCACGTTGCGCAGTTGCTGCTCGCCCCAGCGCCCGCGCGCCTTGGGGGCGTTGCGCAGCGCGTTGACCAGCTTGGCCGCCTCGCCCGAGACGCGCTCCTGGCCGATCCGCATCGCCTCGATCTGGCCCTTCAGCTCGCCAAATGCGTCGCGACGCTCGTCCTCGACCTTGCGCACCCCTTCCTCATAGCGTTGCAGCCGCTGGTGGACGGGATCGAGCAAGGCCTTGAGCGTCTGACCCGAGGCTTCCTCCGACTGGCGGAAGCGCGCCTCGGCGCGTTCCAGGAATTGCCGCTGCGCGACTTCGAGCGCGCGTGCTGCCGCCTCGCCGAACTGGCTGTTGATCTGCTCGCGTGCCTGGCCCAGCGCCTCGAGCGCTTGGGCATGCGCGGCCTCGCGCTCCTGCGACCGGGCGCGCAGCTCGGCCAGTTCGCGAAGCGCCGCATTGCGCTCGGCCTCCACGGCGTCGCGCGCGGCGCGGATCATGTCGAGGTCGGCGGCGCGCCCGCGCAACTCCGCCAGCGCCTGGAGCGCATCGCTCTTGTCACGCTCGGCGGCGTCACGGGCGGCGCGCAAGGGATCGACCTCGGCCGCGCGCGCCTTGGCCGTCGCCAGCTCCCCCGCCAGCCCGTCGGCCTTGCGCCGGGCCGCCAGCCATCCGGCCAGTCCGCCCAGCAACAGCGCCAGCAGCGCGACGGCAATCAATTCGGGCATTGTCACAACCTGTCAGAACCAAAGAACAGGCCGGAACATAGATCGAACGGGCCCGAACGAACAGGCCCATTCGCGCGAAAGGGATCAGCCCTTGCGCATCTTGTTGAGCTTGCGCATCAGCATGTCGCGCTTCAACCGGCTGACATGGTCGATGAACAGCACGCCGTTCAGATGGTCGATCTCATGCTGCATGCAGGTGGCGAGCAGTCCGTCGAGTTCGGCCTCATGCGCCTCGCCCTTTTCGTCCAGCCACTTCACCTGACAGCGCGCGGGCCGCTTCACCTCGGCATATTGCTCGGGGATCGACAGGCAGCCCTCATTATAGCTGGACAGTTCGTCGCTGACCGACAGGATCTCGGGATTGATATAGGCGCGCGGGTTCTTGACCGGCTTGCCCTCTTCATCCTCTTCTTCCTGAAGGTCGATGACCAGCACGCGCTTGTCGACGCCGACCTGGATCGCCGCCAGGCCGATGCCGTGCGCGTCGTACATGGTATCGATCATGTCGGTGACGAGCTGGCGCACGCCGTCGTCCACCGCCTCCACCGGCTTGGAGACGAGACGCAGACGGGGGTCGGGAACTTCGACGATCGGAAGAATGGCCATGACGGTTTCGCTACGGCGCATGGGCAAAAGCGTCAAGCCGGGGCGTCAGACCACAGGCCGGCGCGCACGCAGGGCCTGGGCCAGCGTCCCTTCGTCCAGATAGTCCAGCTCGCCGCCGACCGGCAGGCCATGCGCCAGTTGGGTCACGCGGACCGGGAAGCGCTCGATCCGCTCGGCGATGTAATGCGCCGTCGTCTGCCCCTCCAGCGTGGCGTTCATCGCCAGCACCACCTCGTCGATGCCGCCGCCCTCGATCCGGCGGACGAGCGCGTCGATCGCCAGGTCTTCGGGCCGCACGCCCTCCAGCGCGGACAAGCGGCCGCCCAGCACATGGAAGCGCCCCGGAAACAGCCGCGACCGCTCCAGCGCCCAGAGGTCCGCCACCTCCTCGACCACGCAGAGCGCGCCCGCGTCGCGCCGGGGATCGGCACAGATCGCGCACGGGTTCGCGGTGTCGATATTGCCGCAGGTCGAACAGGTCTCCAGCCGCTCCTCGACCGCCGCCAGCGCCGACAGCAACGGGGCCAGCGCCGCCTCGCGCTTCTTGAGCAGGTGCAGGACCGCGCGCCGCGCCGAACGGGGGCCAAGGCCGGGGATGCGCGCCAGCGCCTGGGCCAGCGCCTCGATCTCGGGGGATGCCATGGGGAACAGATAGGGGGTTGCGCGCCGTCCCGCCAGCGCAGAGAGGCATTGCCATGCGGATCATCTTCATGGGCACGCCGGGCTTTGCCGTCCCGGTCCTGGAAGCCCTGGCGCAGGCCGGGCATGACATCGTCGCCAGCTATAGCCAGCCGCCCCGCCCCGGCGGGCGGCGCGGGCGGCAACTGGTCGCCTCACCGGTGCAGCAGGCGGCCGAGGCACTGGGCATCCCCGTCCTCACCCCCGTGTCGTTGCGCGGCGAGGAGGAACAGGCGCGGTTCGCCGCGCACGCCGCCGATGTCGCGGTGGTCGCCGCCTATGGCCTGATCCTGCCCAGGCCGATCCTGGCCGCGCCGCGCCTCGGCTGCCTGAACGTCCATGGCTCGCTGCTGCCCCGGTGGCGCGGCGCCGCGCCGATCCAGCGGGCGATCCTGGCGGGGGATGCGGTGACCGGCGTCGGCATCATGCAGATGGAGGCGGGGCTCGACACCGGCCCGGTCAAGCTGGAGGACGCCACCCCGATCGGGCGGAAGACGACCGGCGAGCTGACCGACGAGCTGGCGGCGATGGGGGCGCGGCTGATGGTCCGGGTGCTGGAAGACCCCGATCGCTATCCTGCGCGGACGCAGCTTGAGGAGGGCGTGACCTATGCCGCCAAGATCGACAAGGCGGAGACACGGATCGACTTCACCCGCCCCGCCGTCGAGGTCGAGCGACAGGTCCGTGCGTTCAACCCGGCACCGGGCGCGTGGTTCGAGGTCGCGGGGGAGAGGGTCAAGCTGCTCGCCGCCGAGCCGGTCGAGGCCGAAGGGGCCCCCGGCGCGGTGCTGGACGATTCGCTGACCATCGCGTGCGGCGAAGGCGCGCTGCGCGCCGTCTCGGTCCAGCGGGCGGGACGCGGCGTGTCGAGCGCGGACGAGCTGCTGCGCGGCTTTGCGATCCCGGCGGGAACGCGGCTTTGACGCGTTTCGCGCTGACGGTCGAATTTGACGGGCGGCCCTTCATGGGCTGGCAGCGCCAGTCGCATGGGCCGAGCGTGCAGCAGGCGCTGGAGGATGCGATCCATGCCGTGACCGGCGAGCGCACCGCCGTCCATGCCGCCGGGCGCACCGATGCGGGGGTGCACGGCCTGGCGATGCGCGCGCATGTCGATATCGCCAAGGACATCGCGCCCTTCCGTCTGATGGAGGCGATCAACGCGCGCATCCGACCCAATCCGGTGGCGGTGCTGGACTGCGTCACGGTGGCCGACGACTGGCATGCGCGCTTTTCGTGCATCCGCCGTTCTTACGAATATCGCATCGTCAACCGCCGCGCCCCCCTGACCCATGAGGCGGGGCTGGCGTGGCAGGTGCCCCAGCCGCTGGACGAGGCCGCGATGGCCGAGGCGGCCTCCCGGCTGGTCGGGCGGCACGACTTCACGACCTTCCGCTCGGTCCATTGCCAGGCGGACAGTCCGGTCCGCACACTCGACCTGCTGTCGGTCGAGCGGGTCGATGCCCGCCTTTATATCCGCGCCGCCGCCCGGTCCTTCCTGCATCATCAGGTGCGTTCGATGGTCGGCTGTCTCGCGCTGGTCGGCATGGGCCGCTGGACGCCGGACGATGTCGAGGCGGCACTGCTCGCCCGCGACCGCGCGCAGCTGGGGCTGAACGCGCCGTCGGACGGGCTGTTCTTCGTCGCGGCCGATTATCCCTCGGACGGCTGACGCACGAAGCGCGCCGCCAGCTCGACATGGGTGGACCAGCGGAACTGGCCCACCGGCTGCACCCATTCCAGCTGCCAGCCCTGGTCGACCATCTCGCGGGCGTCGCGCGCGAAGCTGGCCGGGTTGCACGAGACATAGGCGACCGAGGCGACATTGGCGCTGGCCAGCGCCGCCGCCTGATCGCGTGCGCCCGCGCGCGGCGGGTCGAGCACGATCGCGTCGAAACGGTCCAGCTCCGCCTTGGTCAGCGGGCGGCGATACAGGTCGCGATGCTCGGCAAAGACCGGCCGCCCCTGCGCATTGGCGGCCCCCTTGAGCGACAGGATCGCGTCGCGCGCACCCTCGGCCGCATAGACCTTGCCGGGCAGCGCCAACGCGAAGGTGCCGAGCCCGGCGAACAGGTCGGCGGTCGTGCGCGGCCGGCCTACCGCTTCGCGCACCGCCGAGACCAGTGCGGCCTCGCCATCGCGCGTCGCCTGGAGAAAGGCGCCGGGCGGCAGGGGCACGCCCACGCCGCCGAGCGTCACCGTCACCGGCTCGGGCTCCCAGCGCGTCTCCGGGCCCAGCCCGTCATCGACCGCGAATCGCGCGACGCCGTGCCGCTCGCAAAAACCGATGATCGTCTCCGCCGCTTCGAGGCCATCCGGCGAGAAATTGGTGACGAGGACGTCCGCCCCCTGGTCCGCCAGCGTCAGGTGCACGTCGCCGCGCCGCTTGAACCCCAGCCGCTGGAGCAGCGCGCGCAGGGGTGCGACCAGCGCGAACAGTATGGGGTCGAGGATATGGCATTCGGCGATGTCGACGATCGCGTGGCTCTTTTCCTCCGAAAAGCCGATCATCACGCGCCCGCCCTTCGCCTCGGCATGCAGCGTCGCGCGACGGCGGCTGCGCGGCGGCGAGACATGAGTGGCACGAAGCGGCGCGGCCAGCCCCTGCGCGTCCAGCGCGGAGGCGACCCGATCGGTGACGAAGGCGGCATAGCTTTCGTCGTCCAGATGCTGGAGCTGGCATCCGCCGCAGCGGGGGAAGTGACCGCAGGGCGGCTCCTGGTGATGCGGGCCGGGCGTGACGGTGCCGTCCGCCTCCAGCAGGTCGCCGGGGGCGGCAAAGGCGGCGTGGCGGCCGTTTTCGGTCACGCCGTCGCCGCGTGCGGCAACGCGGATGATGATATCGCTCATGCGATCAGCCTCTGACGGCGGAAAGCGCGTCTGCCAAGTCGTCGGCGATGAAAGCCGCCCCGCAACGCCGCGCCGCCTCGGCATGAAGCCACACGCCCGCCGCCGCCGCCTCGAACGGATCGAGCCCGGCCGCCAGCATCGCGCCGACCGCGCCCGCCAGCACGTCGCCGGTCCCCGCGGTCGACAGCCAGGAATTGGCCTCCGGGCACAGGATGGTGCGGCCATCAGGCGCGGCGATGACCGTGTCGGCGCCCTTATGGACGACGACCGCCCCGGTCCGCTCGGCCGCCCGGCGGGTGCGATCGGGCTTGCTGCCGGGGCCATCGCCGAACAGATGGCTGAACTCGCCGCCATGCGGGGTCAGGATCTTGGGGCCGATATGCTGCCCCAGCGCGTCGGCATCGATCAGCCGCAGCGCATCGCCATCGACGACCAGCGGACGACCGCTGCCCAGCGCCGCCGCCAGCCGGGCGCTGGCGGCGCCATCCCGGCCCAGGCCGGGGCCGATGACAATCGCGCCGATCCGCTGCTCGTCCAGTGCTTCGGGCGCATAGTCGCGGCGGACGATGGCATGCGGATGCACGACGGCGGACGCCCCTGCGCTCAAATGAAGGACATAGCCCGCCCCGGCGCGGAGGGCTGCGGTGGCGGCGAGTTCCGACGCTCCCGCCATGCTCCCCGCCACCACAGCGACCATGCCACGGCTATATTTGTGCGATCGGGCGTCGGGCTCGGGCAAAGCGGGGCGATCCAGCACATGGGTCGTGCCCTCGACCGGCACGCCGATATCGAGCAGCCGCACCTGCCCCATCCGACCGGCGGCGGGTTGCAACAGATGCGAGGGCTTCACCGCCCCCAGCGCCAGCGTCACGTCGAAGCGGGGCACCTCGCCCCCTATCGCGCCGTCATCGCTTGCGACCCCGCTGGGCATGTCCACCGCGATGGCGAGCCAGGCCTCGCCCGCCAGCCGCGCCAGCGCCGCCTGCACCACGGGATCGAGCGCCCGCGACAGGCCGATCCCGAACAGCGCATCGACCAGCACTGGCGCAGGACGCGCCGTGGCCAGCAGCTCGACCGGGCCATCCCAAAGCGCGCGAGCCCAGCGCGCACCGTCGCTGCGCGGCTCGTCGCTCGCCGCGACCCGGACGGCGACGCCCAGATGTTTCAGCGTGGCGGCGGCGACATAGCCGTCCCCGCCATTATTGCCGGGGCCGCACAGGACCAGAACCTCGCGCGGACCCGCGAGCCGGGCCACGGCCTGGGCCACCGCTTCTCCCGCACGCCGCATCAGCGCGGTCGGGTCGAGGCCCGATGCAAAGACCGCCGCCTCGGCCGCGCGCATCGCCTCGGCGGTCAGGACGGTGCGGCCAGCGATCGGGATCATCGCGCGCCGACCGTAGCAGGCAGGCGATAGCGGTCGGGGCCGATGGCGATCTCGATCTCCCGATCGCCCGCGATCGTGACCTGCGCCGGAAGCGCGCCATCGGCGGCGGCGACGCCGTGACCGTCCTGCGTCACTTTAAGCCGCCGGAATCCGCCATCGGAATGGCGAAGGGTCAGGATCACCGCATCGCCCGCCGCCGATTGCTCGACGGTACAGTCCTGCGAAAATCGCGCGCTCCCCGCCCGGGCACAGGCAATGGCGAGACCGGGCTTTTGGGCCGGAGCGGCGGCGGCGGCGTCATCCCCGGCCTGGCCATCGCTCCGCCCCGAACATCCGGCCAGCGCCAGGGCGCCGGCCAGACAGACGGACTCAGATATCCGCATAGACATGGCGCTCGGACTTGGCGCCGGGATGGGTGACGGCGCCCTGGTGCGCCGGGCCGACATTCTGGGCATAGCGCCACAACACGCCGGACTGGTAATCGTTCATGCGCGGGGTCCAACGGGCGCGGCGCTCAGCCAGCACATCTTCGGCCACGTCCAGGTCGATCGTCCCCGCCTCGGCATCGATGCGGATGGTGTCGCCATTCTCGACCAGCGCGATCGGGCCGCCATCGGCCGCCTCGGGCCCGACATGGCCGATGCAGAAGCCGCGCGTGCCGCCCGAGAAGCGCCCGTCGGTGATGAGCGCGACCTTCTCGCCCAGCCCCTGGCCATAGAGCGCGGCGGTGGTCGACAGCATCTCGCGCATCCCCGGACCGCCCTTGGGCCCTTCATAGCGGATGACGACCACGGTGCCGTCGATGATCTCGCGCGCCTCGACGGCGGCGAACGCCTCTTCCTCGCAATCGAACACGCGCGCGGTGCCTTCGAACTGGAGGCGCTTCATGCCCGCCACCTTCACGATCGCCCCCTCGGGCGCCAGGCTGCCGCGCAGGCCCACGACGCCGCCGGTCGGCGTGATCGGGGTCTTCACGTCATAGATGACCTTCTGGTCGGGGTTCCACGTCACCTCGTCGATATTCTCGGCCAGCGTCTTGCCGGTGACGGTGATGCAGTCGCCGTGCAGATAGCCGCCCGCCAGCAGCGTCTTCATCAGCATATAGACGCCGCCCGCCTCGTACATGTCCTTGGCGACATAGCGGCCGCCGGGCTTGAGGTCGGCGATATAGGGGGTGGTCTTGAAGATTTCGGCCACGTCGAACAGGTCGAAGTCGATCCCCGCCTCGTTCGCCATCGCGGGCAGGTGAAGCCCGGCATTGGTCGAGCCGCCGGTCGCGGCGACGACGCGCGCGGCATTCTCAAAGGCTTCGCGGGTGCAGATGTCGCGCGGGCGCAGGTTGCGCGCGACCAACTCCATCACCTGCTCGCCCGCCGCCTCGGCAATGCCGTGACGGTCGAGGAAGGGCGCGGGCATCATGTTGCTGTTGGGCAGCGACAGGCCGATCGCCTCGCCGACGCACGCCATGGTGTTGGCGGTGAACTGGCCGCCACAGGCGCCGTGGCCGGGGCAGGCGACCTTTTCCAGCGCGATCAGGTCATGGAGCGGACAATTGCCCGCCGCATGCTGGCCGACCGCCTCGAACACGTCGACCACGGTCACGTCACGGTCCTGGTGGCGGCCGGGCAGGATCGAGCCGCCATAGACGAAGATCGACGGCACGTTCAGGCGCAGCATCGCCATCATCATGCCGGGCAGCGACTTGTCGCACCCGGCAAAGCCGACCAGCGCGTCATAACAATGGCCGCGCACCGACAGCTCGACCGAATCCGCGATGACCTCTCGGCTGACCAGCGAGGACTTCATCCCCTGATGGCCCATCGCGATGCCGTCGGTCACGGTGATGGTGTTGAACCGGCGCGGCATGCCGCCGCCGCGGATCACCCCGCCCTGCGCGGCATCGGCCTGCGCATCGAGGGTGGTGTTGCAGGGGGCGGAATTGTTACCCGCACTCGCCAGCGCGACGAACGGCTTGGCGATATCCTCTTCCTGGATACCCATGGCGTAGTAATAGCTGCGGTGCGGCGCACGCTCCGGGCCGACGGAAACGTGGCGGGACGGCAGGCGGGACTTGTCGAATTGGCGTGTCATGACGCAGCCCTATGTCGCCAGACACCCCGCCCACGCAAGCAAATTTCGCGAGCCATGCCATCGACGGGGCTTTTCGCACCCCGTCGGAACGGTCAGAGCGACCCCAGCGCCTTGGCCACGCCGTCCATGGTGAACGGCTTTTGCAAGCGTGGGCGGTCGCGGAAGCGTTCGTCCACCGCATCGTCCGACCCGCCGGTCGCGAAGACGAAGGGCACGCCGCGCGCCGCCAACGCTTCGGCGACGGGGGTGCTCTTCTGGCCGCCCCGCAGGTTGACGTCGAGGATGGCGGCGTCGATACCCCCCTCGGCCACCCGGGCCAGCGCGTCGTCGACGCTGTCCACGGTGCCCGCGACCTGTTTGTCGAGGACGTCCAGAAAGTCCTCCAGCATCATGGCGATCAGGGGTTCGTCCTCGACGATGAGGATCTGCACGGGCTCTGTCATCGGCACCGCCATATCATGCTTTGCGTCATCCGCCAGCCGCTTGTTGCGCCAGCGCGATCTGCGTGGCCTCGGCAAGCTGCTGGACTGAGAAGGGTTTGGGCAGGAAACCGACATTGGGCAGGGTGATCGATTTGCGCAGCTGTTCCTCGGCATAGCCCGACATGAACAGCACGGCCAGGTCGGGATAGCGTTTGCGGACCAGCCCGACCATCGTCGGCCCGTCCATGGTCGGCATGACCACGTCGGAGATCAGCAGGTCGGGCTTGCCATGCCTGTCGAGCATGTCGAGCGCCGCCTCGCCATTTTCCGCCGACAGGACGGTATAGCCCTGCCGGGTCAGCGCGCGTTCGGCAACCGCGCGGACCATGTCCTCGTCCTCGACCAGCAGGATCGTGCCCGAACCCCAGGGCGTCGGCGCAGGCAGAGCCGGTTTGACCTCCACCGCCTTGCCGACGGGCACAGCCGGGGCCGCATGGACCGGCAGATAGATGGAGAAGCGCGCCCCCCCGCCCGATGGCGATTCGGCGAAGATATAGCCGCCCGATTGCTTGATGATGCCATAGACGGTCGACAGGCCCAGCCCGGTCCCCTTCCCCATTTCCTTGGTGGTGAAGAAGGGTTCGAAGATCTTGGGCAGGATCTCGACCGGAATGCCCGTGCCGTTGTCGCTGATGATGAGCGCGGTATAGTCGGCGGCGGGCAGGATGTCGTGGTTCATCGCGCGCACGTCGGCCATCGAGACACCGCGGGTCTGGATGGTCAGGATGCCGCCGCCCGCCGGTTCATTCTCCAGGATCGCGTCGCGCGCATTGACCGCCAGGTTGACGACTACCTGCTCCAGCTGCCCCGGATCGGCGCGGATCGGGCCCAGGTTGCGGCCATGGCTGACGTCCAGCCGGACGCGTTCGCCCAGCAGCCGCTTGAGCAGGTTCGATACCTCGGACACGACATCGGGCAGTTGCAGGATCTGCGGGCGCAGCGTCTGCTGGCGGGAAAAGGCCAGCAACTGGCGGGTCAGGCTCGCCGCGCGGTTGGAGTTGGTGCGAATCTGCTGGATGTCGTCATAATCGCTGTCTCCGGGCGAATGGCGCATCAGCATCAGGTCGCAATGCCCGATGATCGCGGTCAGGATGTTGTTGAAGTCATGCGCGACGCCGCCCGCCAGCTGGCCGACCGCCTGCATCTTGGTCGCCTGCGCCACTTCGCGCTTGAGGCGACTTTCCTCGGAATTGTCCTTCAGGCTCAACAGCACGGCGGCATCACCCAGCCCGCGCGCGCCCGCGATGGTCAGCGCGACGGGTTCCTCGGGATGATCCTTCAGCCGGACCGCCATGTCGGCGGAATGGGTCGCCCCCCCGGCAAAGCGGCGAATCGCGTCCGCCACCGCCGCCTTGTCCTCGCGCACCACCAGGTCGCCCGGATAGAGCGGCGGCTGCCCGCCATTCACCCCGGCCGCGCGCATGAAGGCGGAGTTCATCTGGAGGAACCGCCCGTCCCGGTCGACCAGCGCGATGCCGAACGGCATCAGCGAGACGAGCCCACGGACATGGTTGCCCGCATTCGCCCCGGTGGGCGCGACCATCTGCTGCTCTTCGTCCAGCAGGACGACCAGCATCGGCGCGCCCTCGCCCTCGACAAAGGGGATTTGCAGGATGCGCAGGCTGTGCTGGGTCGCCGCATCCTTTTCGGCGACGAACCGGATCTGGCCGGAGGGGCTGTGGGCGAGGAAGGTCGCGAAGTCGCGGCCGACGATCGACTCCATCTCGCCGCCCATCGCCCGCGCGCACAGCACCCGGTTGGCGGCCCGGACGCGGCCATCGGGAGCGATCAGCGCCGCCATGATCCCCGCCGCGCCCAGCCGGTCGCCATGGATGCCGCCGATCAGTTGCTCGACCGTCTCGGCCAGGTCCTGCTCCTCGGCGATGGCGAAGCGCCAGACCAGCAGGTCCGCCTCGTCCCCCGACCGGGTGACCAGCACCGACAGCTCAGTGCCCATCACCCCGATCCGGTCGGCCCGGCCCAGTCCGTCGCGCCACGCCGTCCGCCCCGCCTGGGCCAGCGCCTCGACGCACGGGCCGTCCAGCGGGACGCCCGGCGGGGTCGGCATGCCGGGAAACAGCGCGGCATAGGCCTCGTTGGCGCAGACCAGACGCCCGGCGCGGTCGGTCACCGCGATCGCGTCATGGCTGGCATCGGCGACGACGCGCGCGAAATCCCAGTCGATCGTGCGCCGCATCTCCTGCGCGCGCGGGCTGAGCAGCCGCCACATGACGAGGATGGCCAGCATCAGCAGCGCGGTCGCCAGAAAGCCGGCCGCGACGATCCAGTTCCGGATCGCGAAGAACATCAACCCCGCCGCCGCCGTACCGCCCAGGGTCGAGACGAGCGCGGCGGCACGGACGGGGGACAGGGTTTCGGAAGACGCGATCGCCATGGTGCGACTCATCGTCCGCCGACGGGGCATGGGTCAAGCGCGATCCTGAACCATGCCCCCATGCGGGGCCCGCTTACCAGATGCGGACGCGCTGCGCCGGGGTCAGCGCCATCTTGTCGGTCGGCTTGACGCCGAACGCCTTGTACCAGGGGTCGAGGTTGCGGACGGTCAGCACCCGCTCATGGCCGGGCGAATGCGGATCGGACAGCAGCGCCTGTTGCAGCGCGGGGTCGCGCCACTTGGTCCGCCACACCTGCGCCCAACCATAATAGAAGCGCTGGTCGCCGGTCGTCCCGTCGATGATCGGCGCGGGCTTGCCGCCCAGCGACTTGTGATAGGCGTCGAGCGCCACGGTCAGACCCGCCAGGTCGGCGATATTCTCGCCCAGCGTCAGGCCGCCCTGGACATGCTGTCCGGGCAGCGGCTCATAGCCGTCATATTGCTTCACCAGCGCGTCGGTGAAGGTCTTGAACCGCGCCACGTCCTGCGGCGTCCACCAGTCGGTCAGCTTGCCGGTCGCGTCATATTTGCGGCCCTGATCGTCGAAATGGTGGCTGATCTCATGCCCGATCACCGCGCCGATACCGCCATAGTTCACCGCCGGATCAGCCTTCGGATCGAAGAAGGGCGGCTGGAGGATCGCCGCCGGGAAGACGATCTCGTTCATCGGCGGGTTGGCATAGGCGTTGATCGTCATCGGCGTCATGAACCATTCGCCGCGATCGATCGGCTGGCCCAGCTTGTTGAGATCACGCTGGAACTCGAAGGCATTGGCGCGTGCGACATTGCCGACCAGATCGTTCCGGTCGATCCGAAGCCCCGAATAATCCTTCCACTTGTCGGGATAGCCGATCTTGGGCGTGAAGGCGGCGAGCTTGGCCAGCGCCTTCTGCTTGGTCTCGGGCGCCATCCATTCCAGATCGCGCAGCCGGTCGCCCATCGCGGAGATCAGGTTCCGGACCAGCGCGTCGGCGGCGGCCTTCGATTCCGGCGGGAAATATTTGGCGACATATTGCTTGCCGACCTCTTCGCCCAGCCCGTTGGAGACGAGGCCGACGCCGCGCTTCCACCGCGCCTGCTGCTCGGGCGTGCCCGACAGGGTGGTGCCGTAGAAGGCGAAGTTGGTCTTGTCGAAGTCGCTCGACAGATAGCCCGCATAGCTGCGTAGGACCTTCAGCATCGCATAGTCCTGAAGGACGTTCAGCGGCGTCTCGCTATACAGCTTGGCCTCGCCGATGATCGCGCTGGGCTGCGCGACCAGATAGGCGGGGCGACCCGCAATACCCAGCGTCTGCATATATTGCGCCCAGGGGAAGCCCGGCGCCTTGGCGGTAAAGTCCGCCGCCAACCACTTGTTATAGGTCTTGTCCGCGTCGCGGCTTTCGATCCGGGTCCAGTGGACGCCCGCCAGCGCCTTTTCGAAGTTGAACACGGCCGCCGCGCGCGCCTCGGCATTGGGCTCGCCCGCCAGCGTCAGCATCCTGGCGAGATAGGCCTGATAGGCGGTGCGGATCGTCGCCAGCTTGGCGTCGTCCTTCAGATAATAATCGCGGTCGGGCAGACCGAGCCCGCTCTGGCCGAAATTGGCGATATAGGTGTCAGGCGCCTTGTCGTCCTGGCCGATATAGACGCCGAACGGCGCGCCGACGCCCTGCCGCTGGAGCTTGGCCATCTCGACCGCCAGCGCGTCGCGGCTCTGGGTCGCGCGGATCTGGTTCAGCCACGGCTTGACGGGCGCGACGCCCTTGGCGTTGACCGCCGCCTCATCCATGAAGCTGGTATAGAAATCGCCGACCTTGTCGCCCGGCCGCTTGGCCGCGTCGTCCAGGATGGTGCGGGTCTGCTCGAGCGAGCGGTCCTGCAGGACGTGGAACATGCCATAGGAGGAGCGATCGGCGGGGATCGTCGTGGTCTTGTACCAGGTGCCGTTGGCATAGTCGAAGAAATCGTCACCCGGCTTCACCGTGGTGTCGCGGCCCGCCATGTCGAAGCCGAAATCGCCGATTTCGGGGCCATTCTTGGCATGCGGCTTGACCGGGCCGACGGCGGCCTTGTCGACGGGGTTTTGGGTCTGGGCGAAAGCGGGAGTAATCGCGGTGGACAGAAGAGCGGCGACCAGCAGAGAGCGCATCGAAATTCCCGAACAGGACAGTGATGCGACGGTTGTAGCGGGACGACACGGCTAGTCAAACCGTTAGAAACCCACGCCAAACCGATATACCGCTATCAAATTGCGGGCGATCTCAGCCGGTTGCGCCATTTGCGCGCGATCCACAGCCGCCAGCCCAGCGCCGACCCGGCATAGCCGACCACCGCGCAGGACGCGGTCAGGACGCACAGCCCCAGGCCAAAGGCGGGCCCCTGCTCCCACAACCAGTGAAAGGCGCTGAGCGCCCATTGCAGCCATCCGGTCGCGGCCTCGGCCACCGGCTGGGTGTTGATCGGCGTCTCGCTGCGCAACAGGAACGTGCCGATGCGATAG
This sequence comes from Sphingomonas sp. NCPPB 2930, assembly GCF_042867205.1. Lineage (NCBI taxonomy): Bacteria > Pseudomonadati > Pseudomonadota > Alphaproteobacteria > Sphingomonadales > Sphingomonadaceae > Sphingomonas > Sphingomonas sp. NCPPB 2930. The sequence goes on from NZ_JBHZQU010000005.1 coordinate 14,637, forward strand.
GCGATGACCCAGATGATCGGGGTGGTCAGCGGGTTGGTGATGAAGGTGGTCAGCGCCGCGACCGGCACATTGGCGCGGAACGGCAGCGCGAAGACCGCCGCGATCGCGATCTGCGCGACCGGGAACAGGAAACCCGCCACCACGCCCAGCGCGACGCCGCGCGGCACCGACCGCCGGGTGAAACGCCACAGCTCGGGTGCCAGCACGCGGTGCGCGACCGGTCGGAGCAGCCGGTTGCTCTCCATTGAATCGCGGGTCGGCATGTTGCGCCGGACCCAGTTCATCGTCCGGCCCCACATCGTCGGCGCGGCCGTGGCCATCAGCCGCGATCGCGCAGGATACGGCCCTGCTCGCGCTTCCAGTCGCGTTCCTTGATCGAATCGCGCTTGTCGTGCGCCTTCTTGCCCTTCGCCAAAGCCAGCTCCACCTTCGCGCGACCGCGCGAGTTGAAATAGATCATCAGCGGCACCAGGGTCATCCCCTCGCGCGCCACCGCACCGTGGAGCTTGTTTATTTCGCGCTCATGAAGGAGCAATTTACGCGGCCGCTTGGCTTCGTGGTTGAAGCGGTTGCCGTGGCTGAATTCGGGCACGTTGGAATTGACCAGCCAGACCTCCTCGCCGCGCACCTCGGCATAGGATTCCGCGATCGATCCCTCGCCGAAGCGAAGCGATTTCACCTCGGTCCCGGTCAGGGCGATACCGGCCTCATAGGTCGTCTCGATGGCGTAGTCGAAGCGGGCGCGCCGGTTCTCGGCGACGATCTTCTTCTTGTCGAATGTCTGGGGTTTCGGGCGCATGGACGGAGCGATGTAGGCGTTCGCGTCCGCCATGAAAAGCCGCTCGCTGTGCAATGTCCCGTTTCCGGGCGTTCCCCGCCTGTGCCATCCCGCGACAGGACTGGCCCCGGGTGGAATGGCGGCGCAAAGGCGCGGGCATGGGCCGGACACGCAAGCATCGATCGCTCTCCCGCATATGGCGCCTGGGCGTCGCCTGTACCGCACTGGCGATGGTCGGCGCCTGTGGCGGCGGCGCGGCGGACGGCGACCCGGTGATCGTGACGCCCACGCCCGTCCCCTCGCCCACCCCGACCGCGACCCCCACGCCGAGCGCGGGTGGATGGTGGCGGCCCGAGCGGACGCTCAGCTGGCAATGGCAGCTCAGCGGGACGCTCAATACCGGCTATGCCGTCGCCGCCTATGATATCGACCTGTTCGACAGTTCGGCCACGACGATCGCCGATCTCCATCGTCAGGGGCGACGCGTGATCTGTTACTTCTCGGCGGGCAGTTCGGAAAACTGGCGCCCCGACGACGCGCAATTCGCCAGCGGCGACCGCGGCAAGGCGCTGTCCGGCTGGGCGGGCGAACGCTGGCTTCGGATCGATTCGGCCGGCGTCCGCAAGGTGATGGCTGCGCGGCTCGATCTGGCGAGGGCCAAGGGCTGCGACGCGGTCGAGCCGGACAATGTCGATGGCTATGCCAATGACAACGGGCTCGGGCTGACCGCCGCGATGCAGCTCGACTATAACCGCTTCCTCGCCGCCGAGGCGCATGGCCGGGGGCTGGCGATCGGGCTCAAGAACGACACCGACCAGATCGCCGCGCTGCAACCCGCCTTCGACTTCGCACTCAACGAGCAATGCCATGAATTCTCGGAATGCGGCGGCTATTCGGCCTTTCTCGATGCCGGAAAGCCGGTGCTGGTCGCCGAATATGCCGACCGCTATCGCAGCAACAGCGGCGGCGCGCGCGACGCGATGTGCGCGGCCTCGCGCCAGCAGGGGGTCCGCACGCTGGTCCTCGCGCTGGCGCTGGACGACAGCTATCGCTTCAGTTGCGACAACGCGCGCCCAGCGGGATCTTGAGGCGGATCATCGCGCGGTTGCTGGGAAAGCCGCCGACGCCCCCTTGCTCGACCTCCGCCGACAGGGTCCCGACGCCGGGGATTTCGGTACGCGCCGTGGGCAGGGTCAGGGGCGAGGAACGGTCCGGGATCGGCCGCAACCGATAGCTTTCGGACGACCGCCCGCACACCACGACATCGCCGCCCGCATCGTCCGCCGGACAGCGGCCGGTGGAGGGGCGCCTGGGCGCGGGCAGGACCGGGCCCGCCACTGCCCCGGCTTGCAAGGCCATCATCACCGCGATCCACATCGGCCGACCTTTCCCTGATCTCGGGCAAAGGTCGGCGATGATTGCGGCAGGAACAGGGCCGGGCAGCTCCGGTCAGATCAATCCGGCATGTGCCAGCGCGGCGTCCACCTGCGCGCGCGCCGCCTCGGACGGCCAGGTCATCGGCAGGCGGATGCCGGTCGGGAAATGCGGCATGATCCGGCTGAGCGCATATTTGACCGGGCCGGGCGAGGCGTCGGCGAACATCGCCTCGTGCAGCGGGAACAGCCGGTCATGCAGTTCGAGCGCGCGCGCGCTCTCACCCGCCGCGCAGGCCGCCTGGAACTCGGCGCACAGGCGCGGCGCGACATTGGCGGTGACCGAGATGCAGCCGACGCCGCCCATCGCATTGAATGCCAGCGCCAGATCGTCATTGCCCGACAGCTGGCAGAAATCCGCGCCCAGCGCCGCGCGGTGGTGCGAGACGCGCGGCAGCGCGCCGCTGGCATCCTTCACCCCGACGAAGATGTCGGGCGCGGACTGGACGATCCGGATCAGCGTCGCCGCCTGGATGTCGGTCACCGTGCGGCCGGGTACGTTGTAGAGGATGATCGGCAGCGGCGCCTCGCGCGCCAGCTCGGCGAAGTGGCGGACGATGCCGTCCTGGCTCGGCCTGTTGTAATAGGGCGGCACCATCAGCGTGGCGTCGGCCCCCGCCGCCTGCGCGGCCTTCATATTCTCGATCGCGACGATCGTGTCGTTCGATCCCGCACCCGCGATCACCGGCACCCGGCCATTGGCCTGGTCGACGCAGACCCGGACGACATGGAAATGCTCGTCCTTGGGCATGGTCGCCGCCTCGCCCGTGGTGCCGCACGCGACCAGCGCCGACGAGCCCTCGGCGATCTGCCATTCGACAAAGTCCCGGAATTTCGCTTCGTCGAACGCCCCGCCGAGATGATCGCCACGATCGTCGAACGGCGTCACGAGCGCCGGAATGGACCCTGAAAACATGAGAGGAAATGCGCTCCTGCTGCGCCGAAATTGGGCCGAAATGGGAAATTGTTCAGGACATGTACGGGTAGAGGCCCTATTCTGTCCACCATGATGGCATTGACGAAGGCGGGGGCGATCCTCGCGACGCTGGCGAGTTCCATGGTCGCATCGGGCGAGCAGGATCAGCTCGAACGGTATCGCACCCAGATGGCGAATATGAGCCCGCAGGAGGTTCGGGGGATGCCCGCCCCCGCCGATGGCGCGATCGCGGCGGCGCTGGCCCAGTGGCGCGCGCTGCAACAGACCGATTCGCTGCCCTTCGACAGCTATGCCGGGTTCGTGATGGCGCATCCCGGCTGGCCCGGCGAGGCGAACAACCGCCGCGCGGCCGAGCGACAGGCGGCGAACTTCACCGCCGCGCCCGGCAGCATCGTCGCCTATTTCCGCCGTTTCCCGCCCCTGTCGGCGGCGGGGGGCGTCGCCTATGCCCGCGCCTTGCTGGCGACCGGCGCGCCGGGCGAGGCGGCGCAGGCCGCGCGTGCCGCCTGGCGACGCGGCGTGCTGTCCCCGACCGACGAGGCGCTGGTCATGTCGACCTTCGCCTCGGCACTGACGCCCGAGGATCATGACGCGCGCATGGACATGCTGCTGTGGAGCGGCCAGACCAGCGCCGCGGCACGCCAGCTGGGCTATACGAGCAACACCCGGCGCCCGGTCTTCGCCGCCCGCCTGGCCTTCCGCACCAAGTCGGCGGATGCGGCCAGCCTGTCCGCCTCGACCGCCGAGCTTTACGCCAATGATGCGGGCTATGTCGCCGACCGCGCGATGTGGCTGCGCGACACCGGCGACAGCCTGACCGCGCGGTCCTGGCTGGCACGCAGCCGCCAGCTGACCGTGCGGCCGGGCAATGTCGAGAAATTCTACGAGGCGTTGCTGGTCAATGCGCGCGCCGCCTCGGCCGACAACCAGCTTCAGACCGCCTATGACATCGCGCGGCAGGTCGACGACGCCTATCCGGCGGGCACCGACGTCTCGACCAAGCCCTATGGCGAGCGCGACGATTATACCAGCCTCGTCTGGCTGGGCGGGCAGACCGCGATGAAGCTGGGTCGGCCCGCCGACGCGATGACGCTGTTCGACCGCTATGGCCGGGGCAGCCAGTCGCCGCAGACCCGCGCCAAGGGCTTTTACTGGGCCGGACGCGCGGCCGAGGCGGCGGGCCGGACGGCGGAATCCGCCGCCTTCTACAATCGCGCGGCGCAGTATCGCGATCAATTCTACGGCCAACTCGCGCTGGAGCGCACCGGCCGTCCGCTGGTCGCGCCGCCCGCGATCGCCGCCACCGGCATCGCACCCGCCATTCGCGCCGCCTTCGACGCCAAGGAGATCGTCCGCGCGGCACGCTTCCTGGGCCAGATCGGGCAGTGGCAGGACCAGACCGCCTTTGTCCGCCAGATCGCGGCCGATGCGCAGGACGAGAACGACCATCTGCTCGCCGCCGACCTGTCGCGCAGCATCAATCGCCCCGACCTGGCGGTGATGGTGGGGCGCAGCGCGATGCAGAATGGGCTGACCGATTATTCGGCCGCCGGTTTCCCGACCGTGCCGGTGCCCCCCGGCTATGAATCGAGTTGGACGATCATCCACGCGATCGCGCGCCAGGAAAGCCAGTTCGACCGCGCCGCCGTCAGCCATGCGGGCGCGCGCGGCCTGATGCAGCTGATGCCCGCCACCGCCGCCGAACAGTCGAGCAAGATCGGACTGGCCTATTCGCCCGCCTCGCTGACCGCCGATCCCAATATCTCGATCCAGCTGGGCGCCAGCTATTTCGAGCGGATCCGCAACAACTTCGCCAGCTATCCGCTTGCGATCGCGGCCTATAATGCCGGGGGCGGCAATGTGAACAAATGGCTGCGGCTGAATGGCGACCCCCGCACGGGCAGCGTCGACATCGTCGACTGGATCGAGGCGATCCCCTATTCGGAGACGCGCAATTACGTCCAGCGCGTGCTGGAAAACGCCGTCGTCTATGACCTGATGAACCCGGCCCGCGCGACCAGCCGGGGGCCGACGCCGCTCAGCTGGTATCTGGGCAAGACGTCCCGGCCGGGTTGATCGGCCGGGTTGATCAGCTGGGCCCAGTCGATAGAGCAGGCGGATGGATCGCCCCAACTACATCACCCCGGCGGGTTATGCCGCGCTTCGTCAGGAATATGAGACGCTGTTCGCCGTCGAGCGGCCCAAGCTGGTCGACACCATCGCCTGGGCGGCGGGCAATGGCGACCGGTCGGAGAATGGCGACTATATCTATGGCCGCAAGCGCCTGCGCGAGATCGACCGGCGGCTGGGCTGGCTGTCCAAGCGGATGAAGGCGGCCAAGGTGGTCGATCCCGCCCGGCAGGAGGATCGGTCCAAGGTCTGGTTCGGCGCCACCGTCACCATCGCCGACGAGGATGACAATGAGCGCATCCTGACGCTGGTCGGCGATGACGAGGCCGAGGCGGGCCAGGGCCGGGTCGGCTGGAACGCCCCGCTGGTCCGGGCGCTGCGCGGGGCGGCGGTGGGCGATCTGCGCCGCGTCGTTCTCCCGGCCGGTGAAAAGGAATATGAGGTCATCGCCATCGCTTACCCGACGAACTGAGCAACGGGTGATCGCTCTCATGCGCTTGATGCGCAGCACAGGAGAGCGACCATGGAACATCCCCGTACCACCAGCGCGCGCGATCATGACGACAGCGCGATCATCGACGCGGCCGAGGCGGCCCCCTCGGCGGTCGGTCGGACCGGCGGCATCGCCACCGATGTCGGCACGCGCGACGAGCTGACCCGCGCCGTCGACGATCCCGAGAGCCATGAGCGCGTGACCAAGGGCACCGAAATGGCCAATGGACAGGTCCGCAACGGCGGCCGACGCTGACGCTTCGGCCCATGGCTCCGGCGGCGCGGCTTTGCTAGACAGGGCGGATGAATGCCCTGACCCGCAACATCGCGCTGCTGATCGATGCCGACAACGCCCAGTCGGCTGCCATAGACCCGGTCCTGACCGTGCTGGCCGAGCTCGGCACGGTCAATGTCCGCCGCGCCTATGGCAATTGGTCGAAACCCGGTCTGAAGGGCTGGCGCGACGTCATGGTCAAACATGGCATCGAACCGCAGCAGCAGTTCGACCTGACCAAGGGCAAGAACGCCACCGACATGAAGATGACCATCGACGCGATGGACCTTCTGTTCCGGGGGCGGATCGACGGCTTCGGCATCATGTCGTCGGACAGCGACTTCATGCCGCTCGCCACCCGCATCCGGCAGGACGGCTTTCCCGTCTATGGCTTCGGCAATTCCCGGACGCCCGAGGCCTTCAAACAGGCGTGCAGCCGCTTCATCGATGTCGGCGCGCTGATCGGCGAGGCGACCCGCCCGGCAAGCGCCAAGCCGACCGCCGCCGACGTACCGCTGGCCGAATCGCTACCCCCCTCGATCGAGCAGACCAAGCGGACCGCCGGCACGCCGCGCCCGATCGACGAGGAACTGCTGAAGCTGCTGGTCGATGCCTATAACTCGGTGAAGCGCGACGAACGCGGCTTCGCCAGCCTGTCCGCCATCGGCCAGCTGGCGGGCAACCGCTCCAGCTTCGACACGCGCAATTACGGGTTCAAGCGCCTGTCCGAGCTGATCGAGGCGGTGCCCAATTTCCAGACCGAACGCCGCGAGGACGGCCGGACCTTCGTCAAGCGGGTGCGGTGATCCCGTAATTTCCTCCCCGGCAAGGGGAGGAATGTCCTACTCTCTGGGGTCGGGCATGGTCAGCGTCGCGCAGGTGCCGGGCGTCGCATCGTCGAACCGCACCTCGCCGCGCAGCTGGCGCGCCAGGCTGGCGATCATGCGCATGCCCAGGCTGTGCCGCGACGCCGCCTTCATATCGAAATCGGCGGGCAGCCCCTGGCCATGGTCTCGCACCGTCAGGACGATCTGGCCATCGCGCGCGTGGAGCGAGACGTCGATCGCCCCGCCCTGTTCGTCATAGGCATATTTGATCGCGTTGGTCAGCAGCTCGGTCAGCATCAGGCCGATCGGGATCGCGGTATCGGCGTTCATCTCGATCGCCTCGATATCGCAATGCACCTTATGGTTCTGCGCCTGCTCGGCCAGTTGATGCGCGATCCCGCAGGCGAGATCGTCGAGCGACACCATCCCCACCCGCTCGCCGCGCCAGAGCTGGTCATGCGTCTGGGCGATGGCGGCGATCCGGGCCTGCGCGTCGTTCAGCATGCGCAGCACGCGGGGATCGTCATCCTCCTGCTTTTGCAGGTTCAGCATGGCGGAAACCAGCGCGAGGCTGTTCTTGACCCGGTGGCTGGCCTCGCGGGTCAGCAATTGCTGGTGCTCGACCGCCTCGGCCAGCCGACGCTCGGCCTCCTGCCGTTCGATGGCGACGCCGATCAGATTGGCGAAACCCTGCATGAAGGCGAGGTCGGCCTCCTCGAATCGCCCTTCGTCGGGGCTGTCGACCTCGAGCACGCCGTAACGCTGCCCCGAGGCCTCGACGAGGACGTTGATCGCGCGGCGGATATGATGGTCGGCCATGAATTGCGGGGTGCGGAACCGCTCTTCCTGGTCGAGATGGTTGGAGATCACGCCCTGCCCGGTCTGGAGCGCGAAGCCCGCGGGCGAGCCCATGTCGGTCCGCATCTCGGTCGACCCGACCACACCCGGCCCCCAGCCGACGCCGGTGCGCACCAGCAGCGTGTCACGGTCGGCGCGATATTCCAGGAACTTGCAGAAGCGCGAGCGCATCCCCTCGGCGCATAATTCGGTCGCGCGTTGCAGCATCGGGTCCAGATCGCGCGCGCGCAGCGCCTCGATCCCGAAGGCGGCGAGCACCGATTGCTGGCGAAGCCGATAATGCAACTGCCCCGCGCCGGCGATTTCCAAATCCTCGCCCTGCGCCTGCTCCACCACCGCCATTCGCCGTCGAACCCCTTTCATCCCCGTTCCGGACGCGTCCAGAATAAGGATTGTTTTAACCATTTTAAACCCGATCCGGGTCCGTTCCGAAGGCGATCGGCACCCCTGGCCGCAAATGGGCCGACTGCCCATGGCACGACGCCCTCCCCGATCGCTCGGGAAGGGCGTCGGATGTCAGCGATGCGCGAGGCGGATCAGCGCGTCAGCTTCTTATAGGCCAGGCGGGTCGGACGGTCGGCGGCATCGCCCATGCGGCGACGCTTGTCCTCTTCGTACGACTCGTAATTGCCCTCGAACCATTCGACATGGCTGTCGCCCTCGAACGCCAGGATGTGGGTGCAGAGGCGGTCGAGGAAGAAGCGATCGTGGCTGATGACCACGGCGCAGCCCGCGAACGTCTCCAGCGCCTCTTCGAGCGCGCGCAGCGTTTCCACGTCGAGGTCGTTGGTCGGTTCGTCGAGCAGCAGGACGTTGCCGCCCTCCTTCAGCATCTTGGCCATGTGGACGCGGTTGCGTTCACCGCCCGACAGCTGGCCGACCTTCTTCTGCTGGTCGGGACCGCGGAAGTTGAACGCGCCGACATAGGCGCGCGTGCCCAGTTCCTGCTTGCCGAAGCGGAAGACCTCCAGCTCGTCGGAGATTTCCTGCCAGACATTCTTGTTGGGATCGAGTTCGTCGCGGCTCTGGTCGACATAGCCGAGCTTGACGGTCGAGCCGATCTCGATCGTGCCCGCATCGGGCTGTTCCTGGCCGGTGATGAGCTTGAACAGCGTCGACTTGCCCGCGCCGTTCGGCCCGATCACGCCCACGATGCCGCCCGGCGGCAGCATGAAGTCGAGATTTTCGAACAAAAGCTTGTCGCCGTACGACTTGGTCAGCCCCTTGGCCTCGATCACCTTGCCACCCAGACGCTCGGGGATTTGGATCAGGATCTGCGCCTTGCCCGCGACGCGGTTCTCCTGCTTCTCCATCAGCTCCTCGAACGCGCGGATACGCGCCTTCGACTTGGTCTGGCGGGCCTTGGGCGTCTGACGCATCCAGGCCAGCTCGTCGGCGATCGCCTTCTGCTTGCCCGCCTCGTCGCGCTCTTCCTGCTCCAGCCGCTTGGCCTTCTTCTCCAGATAGCCGGAATAGTTGGATTCGTAGGTGTAATAGCGGCCGCGATCCAGCTCGAGCACCCAGTTGACGACGTTATCCAGGAAGTAACGGTCGTGGGTGACGAGGATGACGTTGCCGGTATATTCCTTGAGGTAATTCTCAAGCCACGACACGCTCTCGGCGTCTAGGTGGTTGGTCGGTTCGTCGAGAAGCAGGATGTCGGGCTTTTCGAGCAGCAGCTTGCAGAGCGCGACGCGGCGCTTCTCACCGCCCGACAGGCGGGTGACGTCGGCATCGCCCGGCGGGCAGCGCAGCGCTTCCATCGCCTGTTCCAGCTGGCTGTCGAGCGACCAGCCGTCGACCGCGTCGATCTTGGCCTGAAGCTCGCCCATCTCTTCCATCAGGGCGTCGAAATCGGTGTCGTCCTTCGGGTCGCCCATCTCGGCCGAAATGGCGTTGAAGCGATCGACTAGGTCGGCGATCGGGCGGACGCCGTCCTTGACGTTGCCCATCACGTCCTTGGCGGGGTCAAGCTGCGGCTCCTGCGCCAGATAGCCGACCCGGACGCCCTCGGCGGCCCAGGCCTCGCCGGTGAAGTCCGTGTCCATCCCCGCCATCACCTTCATCAGCGTGGACTTGCCCGCGCCGTTCGGGCCGATGATCGCGATCTTCGCGCTCGGCAGGAACTGAAGGTGGATGTTGTTGAGGACAGGCTTGTTGGCGCCGGGGAAGGTCTTGGTCAGACCCTTCATCACATAGGTATATTGGACGGCCATGGCGGCGCGGGGCTCCGTGCTTTTTTGCGACTGTTGGATGTTTGCCCGACCATGTAGTGGTTGCGCGGGCGGTTGGCAAACGGGACGGGCTGGGCAACAGTCGCGCCCATGAAGCGAATTGTCCTTGCGGCACTGGCCGCCTCCGCCCTTTCCTCTCCCGTTCTGGCACAGCGGACGCCCCCGCCCATGCCCGCAACCGTCGCGCCCGAGGTCGAACGGCTGCGCGACGCCGCGCTGACCGACACGGTCGCCTGGGACATTGTCGAGGGGCTGACGACCGAAGTCGGCCAGCGCCTGGCGGGAACCGAGGCGGAGGCGCGGGCGCGGCAATGGGCGGTCGCCCGGCTGACCGCGCTGGGGTTCAAGAATGTCCGGATCGAACCCTATCAGATGCCCGTCTGGGAACGCGGTGCGGAGAGCGCCGAGATCATCGCGCCCTTCCCGCAGAAGCTGACCCTTGCCGCGCTCGGCAATTCGGGGGCGACCCCGGCGGGCGGGCTGACCGCCGACGTCGCGGTCTTCCCCAGCATGGCCGCCTTCCAGTCGGCGCCCGACTCGGCGATCAAGGGACGGATCGTCTATATCGGCAACGCCATGCCCCGGACCCAGGACGGATCGGGGTATGGCGCCTATGGCACCGCGCGCTTTACCGGGCCCGCGCTGGCGGCCAAGCGGGGTGCGCTGGCCATCGTGATCCGCTCGATCGGCACCGACCATCACCGCTTTCCGCATACCGGCACGACCAATTTCCCCGAGGGCGTGAAGCCGATCCCGGCGGCGGCCCTGTCGGTGCCCGATGCCGAACAGCTCGAACGCGTCGCGGCGCGCGGCCAGCCGGTGCGGATGAAGCTGGTCCTGACCCCGCGCATGGTCGGCACCCGCGAATCGGGCAATGTCATCGCCGAGGTGCCGGGCAGCGACCCGTCGGCGGGCATCGTGCTGGTCGGTGGGCATCTGGACAGCTGGGACCTGGGCACCGGCGCGATCGACGATGCCAGCGGACTGGCGATCACCACCGCCGCCGCCAAGCGAATCATGGATGCGGGCCAACCGAAGCGGACGATCCGCGTCGTCTGGTTCGGTGCGGAAGAAGTCGGCGGCATGGGCGGAGCGGCCTATGCCAAGGCGCATGCGGGCGAACGCCACGCCACCGCGTCGGAGAGCGATTTCGGCGCCGACCGGGTCTGGCGGTTCGAGGTCAACCTGCCCGCCGCCGCCAGCCCGGTCGCCGACCGGCTCCAGACCGCGCTGGCGCCGCTGGGCATCACGCGGGGCAGCGGCCTCGGCGGCGACGGCACCGATATCGGCCCGACGCTGAAGCTGGGCACCGCGGCGATCGACCTGAACCAGTCGGGATGGGATTATTTCGATACCCATCACACGCCCGACGACGTACTGGACCGCGTCGACCCGGCGGGACTGCGCCAGAATGTCGCGGCCTGGACGACGATGCTGGCGGTCGTGGCCAACGCGCCCGAGCCGATCGGGGCCGTCACGCCGCGCTGACCGGGGCGATTCCGGTAACCTTTTGGTAACGTCAACGCCTTGAAAAAGCCCGATAGGCGCCATCGGTTCGTCGCGAACCTTGCTTTCGTATGAATTTTGCGGATTGACCGCGATGAACCGCACGTTATTTGAGCCGCTTCGCGACGGCATTCGGGTCGGCCGCGATGATTGCTTATGCTTGGGAGCATTCGAATGAAGAAGATTGCCTTTGTTCTCGCTGCCGCCGGCCTGATGTCCGTGGCCGCCTGCACGAAGTCGCCGGAAGCGGCCGCTGTTGAAAACAACGCGGACATGCTGGCTGACAACATGGAAATGCAGGCCGACAACCTCGACGCGGTTGCCGACAACACCTCGAACACCGCCGCTGCTGCGTCGCTCGAGAACGCTGCCGACAACATCAACGCCGCCGCCGACAACGTCCGTGACGCTGCCGACGCCAAGGCTGACAACCTGCAGTAATGCGGCCTCGGACCTTCGGGTCCGAAGCGCAGACTGTATGTCGGAAAAAGGGTGCTTCCCCACGGGGAGGCGCCCTTTTTCTTTGCCCGAATTTCTTGTGGAAAGTGCCGATCCGGCGTTGCGAAAAGGCCCTGCGTCACGCTACGGACGGATTACGGTTGGGCCTGTAGCTCAATGGTTAGAGCTGGCCGCTCATAACGGCTAGGTTGCGGGTTCGAGTCCTGCCGGGCCCACCAACCGTCCCCGCGCACGTCGCCCGGCTTCGGGATCAGGCCAGATTGAGCGACGCCTGGTTGATCCGCCCGATCTCCACCAGCACATCCGACGTCTCCAGCGACAGGTCGCGGACCTCGTCGGCGACGACCGCGAAGCCCCGCCCCTCATGGCCCAGCCTCGCCGCCTCGATACGGGCGTTCAGCGCGACGAGCCGGGTATTGGCCGAGATCCGGCCGACCCGCTCCAGCATCGCCTGAGCCTGCCGCGCCAGATCCTCGCGCCGTTCGCTCACCCGCGCCAGGTTGCGGGCATGGGTCACGTCGACAAAGGTCATGACCGCGCCATGACCGGCCTCGGGGTGAAAGGTGATCTCGAACACCAGCCCGTCATCGAAATGATGGTCGAACTGCCGCCGCACGCCTTCGCGGGCCCAGCTCCGGTGATTCTCCAATATGCCCGCCACCCGCTCGCGCGACCAACCCACCGTCTCGCCGACACAGGTGAGATAGTCCGAAAGCGTCGACCCGACCGTCACCGCCGTCTCGGCGATCCCGAATATGCGGCTGACATAGTGGTTGATCAGCGTGATGCGCTCGTCCCGATCGTAGATCAGGATGCCGTGACGCAGATGCTCCATGACCCGGGCCAACTGATCCGTCGCCTGTCTCGCCAGCGCCTGGCCTTCCATCTCGCTTAACATATATTTGGAATACCACATTTCGCGGCCACCGGGAGGGCGTTTCGCACCCTATCGGCAAGGGACGACTTGTCGCCCGGAACTAACCGCCGTTAAGATGGCGACCGAAACGATCACAAAGGACGAGCATATGGCCGCAAAAGGCGACCCCAAGGTCATCGAATTTCTGAACGAGGCGCTCAAGAACGAGCTGACCGCGATCAACCAGTATTTCCTCCACTATCGCCTGTTGGACCACTGGGGCGTCTACAAGCTGGCGCAGTTCGAATATCACGAATCGATCGACGAGATGCGCCACGCCGACTGGCTGGCCGAGCGCATCCTGTATCTGGACGGCCTGCCCAATTTCCAGCTGCTCGGCCGCCTGCGCATCGGCGAGACGGTCGAAGAGGTGCTGAAGGGCGACCTGGCCATTGAGATCGAGGCCGTGGCGCAGCTGAAGGGCGCGATCGCCTATTGCGAAGAGGTGAAGGACTATGTCAGCCGCGACCTGTTCGCGCGCATCCTCGCCAGCGAGGAAGAGCATGTCGACACGCTGGAGCGCCAGTTCGAGATGATCGAGCGCATGGGCATCCAGAATTACGTCCAGCTCAACGCGATGGCCGAGAACGACACGCCCAAGTCCGGCGCGGCTCCGCATCTGAAGGGGTGATTTCGAGGGGGTGGGCCCGAGGGTTCGCCCCCCGGTTTTGCGTGGCACGGCCCCGTCGCTGTCGAATGGCGTGGCCTTCGACTTCGCTCAGGCTGAACGGGGCTGTGGGTTGGATAAGGCGAGAGCGGGCCTTAGGGCGGCGCTCTTCCATCGCCTGTCACGATGCCGTCCCACCAGCCGTTCCGCCTGAGCGAAGTCGAAGGCCAAGGGCAGACCTCCACCCCGTCGCCCCAATTCCATAGCGACGATATGAAACTGACCCACCCCTCCCCTTCAAGGGAGGGGCCGGGGGTGGGGCGCCTCCGCAAGCGTGGGGTTCGCGGCGATGCCCCACCCCAACCCCTCCCCTGAAGAGAAGGGGCTAGGGCCTCGCTCTCGCCAAGGCAGGCCGAGACGCCCCCGGCCCTTATCCGTCCTTGTTGCCGAACGGGTTCTTCGGCGCACGCAGCGTCAGGCGAACGGGAACCGCGCCGAAGCCCAGTTCGCGCCGCATCGAGTTGACCAGATAGCGTTCATAGCTGGCGGGCAGCTGATCGACGCGCGTGCCGAAGATCACGAAGCTCGGCGGGCGCGACTTTACCTGGGTAACGTAGCGCAGCTTGATCCGCTTGCCGCCGGGCGCGGGCGGCGGATTGGCGTCGACAGCGCGCTCGAACCAGCGGTTGAGTTCGCCGGTCGGAACGCGCTTCGACCAGGCGGCGCGCGTCTCGAACGCGGCCTCGATCAGCGTGTCGAGCCCCTTGCCGGTCGCCGCCGACACCGCCAGCAGCGGCACGCCCTTCACCTGGCTGAGCCCGTCCTCCAGCGCCTTCTTCACACCGTTGAACAGCGAGGACGGACTTTCCGCCACGTCCCATTTGTTAAGCGCGATCAGCAGCGCGCGGCCTTCTTCCAGCACGCGGTCGGCGATGCGCAAGTCCTGCGACTCCAGCCCCAGCGTCGCGTCGAGCAGCAGGACGACGACCTCGGCGAAATCGACCGCGCGCAGGGCATCGGCGACCGACAGCTTTTCCAGCTTGTCCTGCACCTTCGCCTTTTTGCGCATGCCCGCCGTGTCGATCAGGCGAACCTGCCGCACTTCGCCGTCCCGGTCGCGCCATTCCCAGTCGATCGCGATCGAATCGCGCGTAATCCCGGCCTCCGGGCCGGTGATGAGGCGGTCCTGGCCGAGGAAACGGTTGATCAGCGTCGACTTGCCCGCATTGGGACGGCCGACGATCGCAAGCTTCAGCGGGGCATAGGGATTGTCGAGATCGACCTCCTCTTCTTCCTCCTCGTCCTCGCGGTCGATGAAGGGCAGCAGCGCCTCGAACAGGTCGCCCACGCCTTCGCCATGCTCGGCGGACAGCTGGACCGGGTCGCCAAAGCCCAGCGCCAGCGCCTCGAGGACGCCCTGCTCGGCGGCGCGGCCTTCGGCCTTGTTCGCGGCGAGCACGATGGGGGTGTTCGAGCTGCGCAGCCAGCGGGCGATTTCCTCGTCCAGCGGCATGACGCCCGCGCGCGCATCGACCAGGAACAGCGCGACATCGGCCTCGCCGATCGCGGCCTCGGTCTGGCGGCGCATCCGGCCGGGCAGGGTATCGGGATCTTCGTCCTCGTAACCCGCCGTGTCAATCACGCGGAAATCGAGGCCCAGGAGATGCGCGTCGCCTTCACGCCGGTCGCGCGTCACGCCGGGCCGGTCGTCGACCAGCGCCAGCTTCTTGCCGACCAGACGGTTGAACAGCGTCGACTTGCCGACATTGGGTCGGCCGACGATCGCGACGATAGGGAGTTTAGCCATCGCGCTGCGTTAGCGAAAGCCGAGCCCTTCGTCACGGTACAAACGTATCGCCTCCCCGACCGTGCCGGGGAGGCGACAAGCGATCACTTGTAAGCGGTGACCCGCCCCTTCTGATCCAGGACGTACAGCGTGCCGTTCGCGACGATCGGCGGCAGCGCGAAGGGCGCCTTGGTGTCGACCGTCGCCTCGACCGAGCCGTCGCCCGGATTGGCATAGACGATCTGCCCTTCCGAATTGGTCAGGATCAGGCGGTTGCCCGCCAGCACCGGACCGAACCAGGTGATCGCGCCGGTCTTCTTCTTCTCGTTGTGGAAACGCTGGAGCTGGGCGATCCAGCGCGCCTTGCCGCTCGACCGGGCGAGCGCGACCAGACGCGCATCGTCGGTGACGAGGAAGATCCATTCGCCCGCGATCCACGGCGTCGAGATACCGGCGAAATTCTGTTCCCACAGCCGCTGTCCGGTCGACAGCTCCAGCGCGACCATGCGGCCGCCCTGGCCCAGCGCATAGACGCGGCCCTGGTCGATCACCGGCGCGGCGTCGATGTCCGACAGGCTCGACACCGAGGTCGAGATGGTCGTGCGCGACAGCGCGTCCTGCCACAGCATGCGGCCATTCTCATAGCGATAGGCGTTCAGCTCGCCGCTGGAGAAGCCGGCGATCACCGTGCCCTGGCTGGCCGAAGGCGCGGCGACGCCGAGCACGCCCTGCGTGCCGAGCGTCCCCTGCCCCGCCCAGACGATCTTACCATCGGCCTGGTTGATCGCATAAAGCTGGTTGTCCTGGGTCAGGACATAGACATTGCCATTGGCGATCGTCGGCGAACCGCGCAGCGGGCCGCTGGGCTTGGCGCGCCACAGCACCTTGCCGTCGGCCGCGCTGGCGGCGATCACGTCGCCCAGGCCGTCGGTGGCGAAGACGGTGCCGGAATCATAGCTGACCCCGCCGCCGAAACGGGCCGAACGGTTGGCCTCCCCCTCGCTGACCGCGGTCGACCAGAGCTTGGCCCCGGTATCGGCGTTCATGGCGATGACGTTGCCGTCGACATCGACGACGAACAGCTTGCCCTCAGCCACCACCGGCGCGGTGGTCAGCGGATCGCGGGCCGAGCCGCCGTCGATCGTGCTCTGCCACAGACGCTGCGGCTGCGCCGCCAGCGCGAGCTGCCCCATCGACTTGGCGGCATTGCCGCCCGGCTGCGACCAGTCGGTGTTGGTTTCGGGTGCGGGCAACAGGACCTGCACGTCGGCGATCGTCTTGTCAGCCTCGACCCCCGTCTCGGAGACGAGGATCGGCACCCGGTTGCCGATGGTCGGCGTCTTCTTGGGTGCGCCCTTGAATACCCCACAGGCGCCCAGCGCCATCAGCGCGGCAAGCGCTGCCGAGGTGCGGAAATGCTTCGTCATTGGGTCTTCGTGTCCTCGCTCTGGCCGACCGCATCGACCCCCAATACGCCGGCCATCTGAACCGCACGTTGCCGCAACGTATCGGGCACATCCTTGTCGCTGGCAATCTGTCCGAACAGGCGGCCCGCTTCGGCCCGCTTGTTCATCCGCAGATAGGCGACCGCGACCATCTCGCCCGCGCTGCCGAACCAGGCATTGCCGGGCACCGCCAGCGTGCCCAGACGGGCAACGACCGCCTGGGGCTTCATCGTGTCATATTCGGCCATGGTCTGGCGGACCAGCGCCAGATCGCGGAACGGCTGCGCCAGCGAGGCATCGCCCGCGATCGCGGCGAACCTGGCCGCCGCGCCCTTCAGGTCGTCGCGCTGGAGCAGGATGTCCGCCTGGGTGAATTCCGCCAGCGCGCGATAGGCGTCGACATTCGACCCGGCCAGCGTCTTCAGCTTGGCGTCCGCCGTCTTAGTGTCGTTCTGCGCCAGCGCGTCATAGGCGCTCTGCAACTGCTCGCCATCGACGCCCGCGGCCTGATGCTGGCGGTGCTGCCAATAGAGATAGCCGCCAAAGGCCGCGAGGCCGATCAGGATTGCCGCCCCGACCACCAGGCCCCAGCGGGTCCAGAAACGGGTCAGCCGGTCGCGACGCAGTTCGTCGTCGACCTCGCTCATAAAGGCCTGGCTGGATTGGGGCGTTAGGGCCAAGACGGGCTCCGCTATTCTGGATCAGGGCAATAAGGAAGCCGCGACCTTTAGCGAGGAGCGGCCCCGGTGGGAAGCGGGGTTGGGAATTGCGCCCCGCGCGATCAGGATTCGCGGGGGGCGTAGACCTGTTCGGGCCCCGGAAAACGCCGGGCGCGGACATCCTCGGCATAGGTCCGCGCCGCCTCGCCGATCCGCTCGCCCATCGTCTCGTAGCGGCGGACGAAGCGCGCGGTGCGGTCGAACAGGCCCAGCATGTCCTCGCCGACCAGCACCTGCCCGTCGCACTCGGCCGACGCGCCGATGCCGATGGTCGGGCAGGCGACCTGCCGGGTGATCTCGATCGCGATGGGTTCGACCACCCCCTCGATCACCACCGAAAAGGCCCCCGCCTCCGCCACCGCCACCGCATCGGCGACGATCTTGGCGGCTTCCTCGGGGCTGCGGCCGCGCGCGCCATAGCCGCCCAGCACGTTCACCGCCTGCGGCGTCAGGCCGACATGGCCCATGACGGGGATGCCACGCTCGACCAGGAAGCGGACGGTCGGCGCCATGGCGACCCCACCCTCCAGCTTGACCGCCGCCGCGCCGGTTTCCTTGAGCAGCCAGGCAGCATTCTCGAACGCCTTTTCCGGGCTCGCCTCATAGCTGCCAAAGGGCAGGTCGATGACGACCACCGCATGATAGCTGCCCCGCACGACCGCCGCCCCGTGCGCCGCCATCATCTGGAGCGTGACCGGCACGGTCGAGGGCAGGCCATAGATCACCTGCCCCAGGCTGTCGCCGACCAGCAGCATGTCGCAATGCGGGTCGAGCAACTGCGCCGAGCGCACCGTATAGGCGGTCAGCATGACCAGGGGCGTGCCGCCCTTGGCACGGCGGATGGCGGGGATGGTCAGCCGCTTCATCGGCGCGGGCGTGGGATTGGCGCGACTCGTCGCGGTGTCGAGCGTGTAGGTCGTGGACATGGCGCCAGCCTCTACTCTCGCTACGCCACCGGCTCCAGCCCCCTGCTTTGCGGGCGGATTTTCAGGGGAGGATCTCGGCGTAGCGTTCGGGCTTGAAGCCCACGGTCAGCGTGCCGTCGCGGTCGAGCACCGGCCGCTTGATGAGCGAGGGCTGCGCCTGCATCAGGCGGATCGCCTTGTCGGCATCGATATCCTGGCGTTCGGCCTCGTCCAGCTTGCGAAAGGTCGTGCCCGCCCGGTTGAGCAGCACTTCCCAACCCAGCTGATCGACCCAGCGGCGCAGGCTGGCCTCGTCGATCCCGTCGGTCTTGTAGTTGTGGAAGCGATAGTCGACGCCGTGCTGGTCGAGCCAGGTCCGCGCCTTCTTCATCGTGTCGCAATTGGGGATGCCGTAGAGTTGGACGGTCATTCGAGGCTCCGGATCGTGGTTCGTCGGGGGCTTTAACGGTGATGTGGGGGAATTGCAGCAGGCGGGTTCGGGGATTGGGCTGGCGGGTGGGGCGTGGCCTTCGACTTCGCTCAGGCTGAACGGCGGTTGGGGAAAACCCCCATTCCCGCGCTCCGTTCAGCCTGAGCGAAGTCGAAGGCCAAGGGCTCCACAAACCTAACCCGTGGCAATCCACACGGGGTGGCGCCCCCCTTCCCGGCCCGCTATCCCGACAGCCATGCAGGACCATCCCTTCTACGCGCTTCACACTCATGGCCTGATCCGGGTCGCCGCCGCGACGCCCGCCGCCTCGGTGGGAGATGCGTTCGCCAATGCGCAGGCCATGCTCGACCTGGCGCGCGGGGCGGACGAAGACGGGGTTGACCTGATCGTCTTTCCCGAATTGTCGCTGACCTCCTATGCAATCGACGACCTGCATCTTCAGAGCGCGATGCACCGTGCCACGCTGGAGGCGCTGGGCGAGATGGTCGATGCCAGCGCCGCCCTATCGCCGGTGATGCTCGTCGGAGCGGCGCTGCCGCGCAACGGGCGGCTCTACAATTGCGCCGTCGCCATCGCGCGCGGCCGCATCCTGGGCGTGGTGCCCAAGAGCTTCCTGCCCAATTACCGCGAATATTACGAGAAGCGCTGGTTCGCGAGCGGCGCCGGCCTGACCGGGCTGACCATCGATCTGGACGGACAGTCCGTGCCCTTCGGCACCGACCTGATCTTCGCGGCCGAGGACCTGCCGGGCTTCGTCATCCATGCCGAAATCTGCGAGGATTACTGGGCCCCCACCCCGCCCTCGACGCTGGGCGCGCTGGCGGGTGCGACGATCTGCTGCAACCTGTCGGCGTCGAACATCGTCATCGGCAAGGCGCGCGACCGGACGATGCTGGCGGCGGCGCAGTCGGCGCGGGCGGCCTGCGCCTATGTCTATTCGGCGGCGGGGATCGGCGAGAGCACGACCGACCTGTCCTGGGATGGCCAGGGGCTGATCCACGAACTGGGCGAGCTTCTGACCCAGTCGGAGCGGTTCGACCGGCGACCGGCGCTCACCATCGCCGATGTCGATGTCGAACGGATCGTGCAGGAGCGGCTGCGCTTCGGCACGTTCAACGACGCCGCCGCCGCCATGGGCCATCCCGAGACGCGGTTCCGCCGCATCGGCTTCGTCCACGGTGTCGAGCCGGTCGATCAGGGCCTCCGCCGCCAGGTCCAGCGTTTTCCCTTCGTCCCCGACGACCCCGCGCGGCGCGACGAGGATTGTTTCGAGGCCTATAACATCCAGGTCGAGGCGCTGGCCAAGCGGCTGGAGGCGAGCCGCGCCCGGTCGCTGGTCATCGGCGTGTCCGGTGGGCTCGATTCCACCCATGCGCTGATCGTCGCGGCCAAGGCGACCGACCGGCTGGGCTGGAGCCGCGACCGCATCCTGGCCTTCACCATGCCCGGCTTCGCCACCGGCGAGGGGACGAAGGCCCAGGCCTGGGCGCTGATGCGCGCGCTGGGGGTGAGCGCCGAGGAGATCGACATCCGCCCCGCCGCGCAGCAGATGCTGGCGGACATGGGCCATCCCTTCGCCGCCGGGGAGCCGGTCCATGACGTGACCTTCGAGAATGTGCAGGCGGGGCTCCGCACCGACTATCTCTTCCGCCTCGCCAACCAGCGCGGCGGGATCGTGCTGGGCACCGGCGACCTGTCGGAGCTGGCGCTCGGATGGTGCACCTACGGCGTCGGCGACCAGATGAGCCATTATGCGGTCAATGCGGGGGTTCCGAAGACGCTGATCCAGTTCCTGATCCGCTGGTGCATCCGCACCGGCCAGTATGACGCGGCGACCAACCAGGTGCTGGCCGCGATCCTGGCGCAGGAAATCTCGCCCGAACTGGTCCCCGCCGATGCCAGCGGCGCGATGCAGTCGACCGAGGCGATGATCGGCCCCTATGCGCTCAACGACTTCTTCGCGCATTACGTCATCCGCTTCGGCCTGAAGCCCTCCAAGATCGCCTTCCTCGCCTGGCATGCGTGGCGCGACGCGGAGGTGGGCGGCTGGCCCGAGGATTTGCCGCAGGATGCGCGCATCGCCTATGACCTGCCCGTGATCCGCCACTGGCTGGAGCGGTTCCTGACGCGCTTCTTCCAGACCAGCCAGTTCAAGCGTTCGGCACTTCCCAACGGGCCGAAAGTGTCGCCGGGCGGCGCGCTTTCGCCCCGTGGCGACTGGCGTGCGCCCTCGGACGGCAGTGCGGCGATCTGGCTGGCGGAGTTGCGGGACACCCTGCCACCGGCTTGACCAGAGCGGGCTTGGCAGGGGAGGACGTTCGGCGCTATGCTGAACGCTTGACGTATACGTTTCTTCCCAAATTACAGGCTCCTCCCGGCCTGTCGGCACGAGAGATACCATGAGCCTTGTCGTTCGCACCCTGTCGGAGCAGATCTTCACGATCGTCCGCGAACGCATCATCAGCGGCGCCCTGCCCGAAGACCAGCCGATCCGCCAGGACGCGCTGGCCAACGAGCT
Organism: Sphingomonas sp. NCPPB 2930; assembly: GCF_042867205.1. Lineage (NCBI taxonomy): Bacteria > Pseudomonadati > Pseudomonadota > Alphaproteobacteria > Sphingomonadales > Sphingomonadaceae > Sphingomonas > Sphingomonas sp. NCPPB 2930. The sequence goes on from NZ_JBHZQU010000005.1 coordinate 35,912, forward strand.
GGGCGTCAGCAAGATCCCGCTTCGCGAGGCGCTGGCGCGTCTGGAGCAGGAGGGGTTGCTGGTCAGCCAGGCCAATCGCGGCTTCTTCGTCCGGTCGCTGGGCGCGGGCGAGGCGGAGGAGATCTACGAACTCCGCCTGTCGATCGAACCCGATGCCGCCGCGCGGGCCAGCCGCGTCGCGTCGATCGCCGATCAGGCGGCGGCGCGCGAGGCGCTGACCGCGCTCGACGTGGCGGCGCGCGAGGCGTTGCACGAGGTAGCGCTCCTCAACCGCGCCTTCCACCTCGCGCTGGTCCGGCCGCTGGGCGCCGCGCTCACCTTCCAGCTGATCGAGCGATTGCAGGTGCTGGCCGAACGCTATGTCGTCCAGCATCTGAAACCCGCCGGACGCGAGGACCGCGCGCATGAGGAGCATCACGCGCTGCTCGACGCATGGCTGGCGCGCGACGAGGCGCGGGTCGCCGGGCTGCTGACCGATCATATCGGCGCGACGATCGTCGACCTTCGCGCCCAGCTGGCCGAATAAACGCTATCCCGAACCCCGCACCACAGGCGTCGTGATGATCCGCGCGCCCCGGCGATAGGTCAGATAGCGCCAGAGCCATTGCAGGCTGACGCGGATACGCTGCGCGAAACTGACCAGCAGCACGACATGGACGATCGCCCATAGCATCCAGGCCGGATAGCCCTTCAACCGATAGCGGCCGAAATCGAAGATCGCGGCATGTCGCCCGATGATCGCCGCATTGCCGCGATTGTGGAAGCGAAAGGGCGGCGCGGACCGGCCCCGGGTCAACAGGTCGCGCAAAGCCTTGCCCAGATAGTCGCCCTGTTGCTGCGCCACCTGCGCCAGTCCCGGCAGCGGCTTGCCCGCCTCGTCCGGACAGGCGGCGACATCGCCCAGCGCATAGACACCCTCCAGCCCCTCGACGCTCAGGTCGCGCTTTACCGCGACCCGACCGCCCGGCCCCGGCTTCACCCCCAACAGCGCCGCCGCCCCCGTCGGCGCGACGCCCGCCCCCCACAGGACGGTGCGCGCCGGGATGAAGCGGCCGCCCGCGGTCAGCCCCTCTTCGGTGATCGTCTCGACCGGCATGTTCGTCATGATCTCGACGCCCAGCCGCCCGAGCGCCCGCTCGGCATAATCGGCCAGCGAATCGGGAAAGGCCGCCAGGATGCGCGGGCCCGCCTCGACCAGGATGATCTTCGCCGTTTCGGGCCGGATGCGCCGGAAGTCCGAGGTCAGCGTATAGCGTGCCAGCTCGGCGACCGAGCCCGCCAGCTCCACCCCGGTCGGGCCGCCGCCGACGATCACGAAGGTCATCAGCGCCTCGCGATCTGCCGCACCGTCGCGCTCCGCCTCCTCGAACGCGCCCAGCACGCGCGAGCGGATCAGCCGCGCCTCCTCGATCGACTTGCAGGCGGGCGCGACGCTGCGCCATTCGTCATGCCCGAAATAGCTGCTGGTCGATCCGGTGGCGACGACCAGCCGGTCATAGGACAGCGTCTCGCCGGTCGACAGGCCGATCCGGCGCGCCCCGGTGTCGATCTGCGCGACCTCGCCCAGCACGACGCGGATATTGGGGAACCGGCCGAGGACATGGCGAATCGGCTCGGCCACATCCGCCGGGGACAGCGCGGCGGTCGCGACCTGATAGAGCAGCGGCACGAACAGGTGATAGTTGTTCCGGTCGACCACCGTCACCCGCACCGGCGCGCGGGCCAGCCGCTTGGCCACCGCCAGCCCGCCGAACCCGGCGCCGACGATGACGACATGCGGCCAGGCGGGATCGACGGCCTGGCCTTCGGGCCCGCTCATGACGGCGCCCTCACCATGTCACCGCGATCTTGCCGAAATGCGCGCCGCTTTCCTGGTGACGGAACGCATCGCCGAGTTCGTCCAGCGTAAAGGTCCGGTCGATCACCGGGCGGAGGTCGGCGGTGTCGAGCGCGCGGACGAAATCCTGCTGCATCCGGCGGCTGCCGACGATCAGGCCCTGGAGGCGGGCCTGCTTCAGCATCATGGTCGCGGTCGGCACCTCGCCGCTGGCGCCGGTCAGCACGCCGATCAGGCCGATATGTCCCCCGATCCGGACCGCATCGATCGACTGGGCGAGCGTACCCGGACCGCCGACCTCCACCACATGGTCGACGCCCTCTCCGGCCCAGTCATGGACCATCCGGCCCCAGTCGGCATGGGTGCGGTAATTGATGACATGATCCGCGCCCAGGGCCCTGGCCCGTTCCAGCTTGGCATCGGAGGACGAGGTGACGACCACGCTCGCCCCCATCAGCTTGGCGATCTGGAGTGCCCAGATCGACACGCCGCCCGTGCCCAGCACCGCCACCCGGTCCCCGGCCTTCAGCCCGCCATCGACCACCAGGCTGCGCCACGCGGTCAGCCCGGCGGTGGTGATCGTCGCAGCCTGCGCATGGTCATAGCCCTTGGGCGACCGGGTGAAGGCAGTCGCGGGGGCGACCACCGTCTCGCAGGCATAGCCATCGATGCCGTCGCCGGGCGTCCGGGCGAAGTCGCCGACCCGCGCGGGTCCCTCCTGCCAATCGGGAAAGAAACATGCGACGACCGAATCGCCCGCCGCGAAGTCGGTCACGCCCTCGCCCACCGCCTCGACGATCCCGGCGCCATCCGCCATTGGGATGCGGCCATCCTCGGTCGGCATCCGGCCCGAGACAACGCCATAGTCATGATAGTTGAGCGACGTGGCATGCAGCCGGACCCGGATCATGCCCGCGCCCGGCGCGCCCGGATCGGGACGCTCGACCAGACGCAGACGGTCCAGCCCACCGGGTGCGTCGAGGATCATCGCTTTCATGTCGTCGCCCTTTGTCGACATCCGTTACCGACACGCCAACGTTGCAATGCAGCGATGCGATCCTCAGCCGGTCGCCAGGGACCATCCGCTGGGCAGGAAATCGAGCGACATGTAGAAATAGAAGGCGCAGCTGCCGTCCGCGCGGTAGCTGCCGCCCTTGACGATCCCAAAGGCGGTGCCGCCCAGAAAGACTGGCCCGCCGCTGTCGCCGCTACGGCAGGTCGGACCGCGCACCGCGACCCAGGCCGCCGTGCAGCCGCCGCCGCACAGATCGCCGGCGGGCGCGAAATCGGGCATCCATATCTCGGCACAGCTATAGCCGGTCCGCTCGCCGCGATGGCAGACGATGTCGCCCGCCCGCGTCGAATCGCGCGGGCGCTCGCCGGTGACGGTCCGGCTGATCGTCTTGGCCGTGTCGCTCCAGAAACGCGGCGCGAGCGGCACCGGGCTGCCATTGACCTGCACGTCCTGATAGCCCCAGCCCCATTGCCCCAGGAAAGGCAGCGAATGTTCGGTGCGGGCGGTGTCGCTCCACGACAGATTGTCGGGACAATGCGCGGCGGTGACGACCGCATCCTCCGCGCCGCGCCGCACGACGAAGCCGCTGGTACAGGCATAGCGCCGCCCGTCGGCCGGATCGACTCCGACCAACCGCGCACCGCCTTGCAGATCGGCAAGGTCGGCATCGGGCGTATCCATGGTCGCGATCCGCACCGGCACCCCCGCCAGCCGCGCGATCCGGTCGCGCAGGGCCTCGCCCGGCTCGGCCAGCAGGTCCGCCTGTCCCACCATGACGACCAGCGCGCCGATACGCGGATCGACGCCGATCCCCGGCGGGCGCGTCAGGCTGGCGCGGATTTCGGTCTGGTGGAGCGCAAGCGCGGTGACGAGCTGGCCATGGGTGGCATAGGCTCCGGTGCGAAAGCGGATCAGCACCGGCATGCCCGCCACCTGCACCACCCTGTCCGCCACGGGCGCGTCGCCGGTCAGCAGCACATCGACATGGAAGGGCGCATGCCCCACCGACAGCCCGGCCAGCCGATCGGCGAACTCCATGCGAAGCGCATCGGTCACCGGCACCGATGCGTCCTGAACCTGCAACTCGCGCAAGGCGTCGGACGGCGACAGGCCGGATTGCGCCGCATAGGTCGCAGCATCGAGCGCAAGCGCCGCCTGCCCGTCGAGCGCGCGCGGACCGACCGGCTGGGCGCTGGCGACACCGGCGATCGACACCATGCCGACCAGAGCCAATATCAGGCGCCAGATAGCCCAGCTATCAGCCACGAAAGAATAGCGCTTCTTATATCCCATCTATTTGGTATGTATTTATCGAACCGAGCCGAACAGGGCTGTACAGGGACAGAAGGGAACCGGATTCATGATGCGACGTCGCGCCTTTCCATTGATCCTGCTGGCGTCGATCGCGCCGCTTGCCGGTTGCTCGCCCAAGGGGACCGCCGCCGACAATGCCACGCTGGATAACGGATCGGTGGTGCTTGCCAATGACGAAACGCCGGTGGCGGAAAACGAGGCTCTGGGCAACGATCTGCTGACGTCCAACGACGCCGACCTCAACAGCACGGCCCCGCAATAGCGGCGGACGGACGCGGGCGACGCGGCCCGCCACCTCTCCTGCTCGCCAAAGGAAGCTCCCTATGGCGTTCGACTGGCCCGGCGGCATTCCGCCGGGCCATTTTTATGCCTGTCATCGGTCGGGAATACCCAGCGTGCGCAGGACGCGCATATCCTGTTCGACCACCCCGGCCGACAGCCGCTCGATCAAACGCTGCGCCTGTCGCCACATGCCGGTCGCGGGCGGCGCGGCGCGCGGTGCGTCCAGCAGCCGCCCGCCACAAGCCTGCGCCAGCGCGGGTCCGTGCAGCGCGCCGTCGATCACCAGCGACGGGAAAGGCAGCGCCGCTTCGGGCGAGGCGAACAGTTGCCCGCCGGACCGGTCGAGCGGCGCGATGGAGGGCGGCTGGAAGAACAGCGCGCCCGCGACCTTCGAGACATAATGGCTGGGCGACAGCCGCGCCCACCAGATGCTGGCCAGGCAGGCGGCGTTTTCCGCGACCAGCAGAACCGCCTTGTCGGCATGCGCCACCGCATGGTCGAGCCGGGTCGCCCAGGCATCGCGCGCCTCGCGGCTGCTGGCGTCGAAGGGAAGCTGGACATCGCCACGACGGGGCCAGGCGAACAGCCTTTCCCACGGCATCGCCTGCTCGCTGCCCGGCGCGCCCGCCATGGGCAGGGTGATGATTGAAAAGGGGTCGGTCAGACGCAGTTCGGCCGCCATGGATCTGCTCCGTCGCTGATCCCCCCAAGGTACGCCGCTTATCGCGCGAGGCAAGGGGCATCGACGCGACGCCGCCTCGTCCCGGCGCGACGATCGCCGTCAGGCAGCGGCGGCGATCCGGGTCGAGCGGCGCGAACCCGCCAGCGCGGTCGCGATGCTGTCGACCATCAGCTCATATTGATCGGGGGTGTACCCGGCGGCCAGGAACGCGCGGACCTCGTGCGAGGGCACGCTATAGCCATGATGCCAGCTCAGCACCGCCATCCGGCGCAGCGCCTCGAGCGAAGGGTCGGCCAGCCGGGGATTGCGCGTCTCGCCGAAGATGGAGCCGAGCGCGCGGCCCAGGCGGCTGGGCGCGCGCAGCGACGAGACGCGGTCGCGACGGGCCAGCGCCACGACCTGCCATTCCAGCGCGGACAGACGGGCGTCAGGACGGATCGCCGCCGCACCCTGTTCGGCGGTGGCGGCATCGAACGCGGCCCGCGCGGCACCGATTTCCTGAAAAGCGACATAGGCCATGACATACCCCTTTTGCGTCGCGCGACACCCTGTCCGGCAAAGCGCATCCGCCCGCCGCGATCCGGCGACCCCATGCCGCCCGTATCCATGTCTCGCCAATGATGTTCGGAAGACTACCAGGCGCCTTCCATACCAAGCGGTATATTAAGCCACCAACGCCCCGTCAAGCATTTTATACCGACCGGTATTCAACGCGTCGGCCAGCATTTCAGCCCCGTCTCGACCAGCCTTTCCAAATCGGCGCGGCTGGCCCCCGACCCGGCCTGCACGGCCATTCCCTGGAACAGCGCATAGAGCATCGCGGTCAGCCCCTCGGGCTCGACATCCTCGCGCAGATCGCCTTCGTCCTTGGCGCGCTGGAACCGGGCGAGCAGCGCCGCCTGTGACGAGGCACGGCGGGCGACGACCTCCGCCTTGATCGATTCGGCTTCCGACCCGCAGGCGACCGAGTGGATCACCCCCAGGCAACCGCGCGGTTCCTGCTGGTTGGTCTGCGCATCGACCGCGCCGCGCAGCAGATGCTCGGCCACGCCCCGCGCGGTGGGCTGGTTCAGCGCCTCGCGGATAAAGGCCATCTTCTCGGCCTCATAGAGGTCCAGCGCCTTGTGGAACAATGCTTCCTTGTTGCCGAACGCGGCATAGAGGCTGGGCTTGGTGATCCCCATCGCCTCGGTCAGGTCCGCCATCGACGCGCCCTCATACCCCTTGCTCCAGAAGACCCGGAGCGCCGAGGCCAGCGCCTGCTCGGTGCAGAATTCGCGAGGACGCCCCTTACAAGCGGGCAAAGCATTTTCCATAACAGTCGGTATATAATTATCCCGGCGATTTTTGAAACCCCCGAACGCCCCGCCCGGTCGGCTTCCTCCGATCCGGTGCCAATGCTCTTAAATGTTCGGAAAGCGACGTCGTCCTATGAAGGGTCGTCGGGGGACCAGGACAGCATGCTCAATATCGTCGGATGTATCACCAAAGACCATGATCCCTGGCTGGTCGGACTGGCCGCCGGAATCTGCGTCCTGGGATTGTCCGCGCTCTTCCTCCTGCACGCCCGGTCGGAGGAATGCGTCGAGGGTCGCCGTCGCAGCTGGCTGGCCTTTGCCGCGATCACCGCGGGGATCGGCATCTGGGCGACGCATTTCCTGGCCATGCTCGCCTATCGGGGCCCCCTGCCGCTGGGGTTCGACCTGTCGCTGACCGTCGTTTCGATCGGGATTCCGATCGCGGGCATCTGGCTCGCGCTGACCTTCATCGCCCGGCGGCGGGAGACGGGGATGCTCGTGATCGCCGCCACGATCATCGCCGCCAGCATCGCCGCGATGCACTTCGCCGGCATGAGCGCGCTGATCGTGCCCGCCCGCATCCTGTATAGTCCATGGGGCGTCACGCAGGCGATGCTGGGCGCGACAGCCTTCCTCTCGCTCGCGCTGATTGCCCATATCCGGCTGCGCGGGATGACGCGCGCTGTCCTGCCGATCCTGGCGGGCGCGATGGGGGTCGTGATGCTGCATTTCGGGGCGATGGCGGCGACGACGCTCTTGCCCGGCGGAGTGGTGGTCGATCCGACGCTCGAACCGCTCCAGCCGCACGGCCTGGCCCGCGCCGTGCTGGGGGCGACCGCACTGATCGTCGTGATGATGATCGGCGCGGCCATCCTCGACCGGCGACTGACCGACCTGCACGGCCTGACCCAGGCGACCCGCGAAGGGATCGCGATCCTGCTGAACGGCCGTATCGTCGAGACCAATGCCCGGCTCGCCACGATGCTGGGGGTCGAGCCGCAGGCGTTGATCGGCTCCACCCCCGGGGACTGGCTGGAAACCATGGACAGCGTGCCGCTGAGCCTGACGCACGATCACCCGGTCGAGACGCGCCCCTGCCACGCCTCGATGGAACGCTATCTGGAGGTCGCCTGTCACGAGATCGAATATCGCGGACGACGATCGACCGTGATGGCGGTGCGCGACCTGACCGAGCAGCGGCGGGCGCAGCGCCAGATCGAATATATGGCGGTCCATGACCCGCTGACCGGATTGCCCAATCGCGCCTATTTCGCCCAGGCGCTGGAGGGGGCCATCGCACAGGCCGACCAGAAAGGCCCCTTCGCGCTGCTCGCGCTCGATCTCGATCGGTTCAAGGCGGTCAACGATCTGTTCGGCCATGCGGCGGGCGACATGATCCTGTGTCGCGTCGCCCGGATCCTGACCGGCGTGGTCGACGAGGCGGCGGTGGTCGCACGGGTCGGCGGCGACGAGTTCCTGATCCTCCAGCGCGGGGTCGACGATCCCGACCGGGTCCACAAGCTGGTCGCGACGATCCTGGGCGCCTTTGCCACCGAAATGGACCTGAGCCGCGATCCGACGGCGGTCGGGGTCAGCATCGGCGTGTCGCTGTTCCCGCAGGATGCCGCCGACGCCGATGGGCTTCGCCACAATGCCGATGTCGCGCTGTACCGCGCCAAGACGAGCGGACGCGGCGCGGCGTCCTTCTTCGACCAGGACATGGACCATGCGGTCCGCCATCGCCGCGCGCTCGAACATGACCTGCGCCATGCCCTGCTGCGCGACCAGATGCAGTTGGTCTATCAGCCGCTCGTCTCGACCGAGGGCGCGAGCGTCATCGGTTATGAGGCGCTGCTCCGCTGGCAGCATCCCGAGCGCGGCGAGATCGTCCCCGACGAGTTCGTGCCGATCGCCGAGGATACGGGCATCATCCTGCAACTCGGCGAATGGGTGCTGGGCGAAGCCTGCCGCGCCGCCGCCGCCTGGCCCGAGCCGATGACGCTGGCGGTCAACGTCTCCCCCATCCAGTTCCAGCTCCCCAACCTGGCCGAGATCGTCGCCAAGGCGCTGGCCGAAAGCGGCTTTCCCGCGCGTCGGCTGGAGCTGGAGATCACCGAGAACGTCCTGCTCCACGACCGGGAGGGCACGCTGCGGACGCTGCACCGGCTGAAGGCCATGGGGGTCGCGATCGTCATGGACGATTTCGGCACCGGCTACAGCTCGCTCAGCAACCTCCAGTGCTTTCCGTTCGACAAGATCAAGATCGACCGCAGCTTCATTTCCGGCGTCACCGATGACGAGGCCGCGCGGTCGATCGTCCGCGCGATCGTCGGGCTGGGCCAGAGCCTGAACCTGCCGGTGGTGGCCGAAGGGGTGGAGACGGCCGAACAGCATCGCATGGTGCTGGAGGAAGGATGTCCCCAGGCCCAGGGTTATCTGTTCGGCCGCCCGGGCCGCCTGCCCGCTTATCCCGCCGCCAGCGCGCTCCGCCGCCGACCATAGACGAAATAGAAGGCCAGCCCGGCCAGGTTCCAGACGACGAACCGGATGATGGTCGAACTGGGCAGGCTGAACAACAGATAGATGCAGCCCAGGATGGCGAGCGTGCCGACCAGATAGGGCTGCGGGCAGCGGAACAGCCGCTTGGCGTCCGGCGCCTTGCGCCGCAGCACCATCAAGCAGGCGCCGACCGCGATGAAGGCGAGCAGCGTGCCCGCATTGGCCAGCTCGGCGATCTCGTCCAGCCGGAAGGTGCCAGCGACCAGCGCGATCGAGAGGCCGGTGACCAGCGTGATGCGGGTCGGCGCGCCGCTGCGCTTGCTGACCACGGCCAGCGACTGCGGCAACAGGCCGTCGCGTGCCATGGTGAAGAAGATGCGGCTCTGTCCGTACATCATGACCAGGATGACCGAAGGCAGCGCGATGACCGCGGCCAGCGCGATCAGATGCGCCGCCTGGGGCTGGCCCAGCGAGCGAAGGACCAGCGCCAGCGGCTCGGGCGAATTGGCGAGCTGCTGGAAGGGCATCGACCCGATCGCCGCGACGGCCACCGCCATGTAGATCAACGTGCAGACCAGCATGGAGCCGACGATACCGATGGTCAGGTCACGGCTGGGGTTCTTGGCTTCCTCTGCCGAGGTCGCGACCGCGTCGAACCCGTAAAAGGCAAAGAACACGATCGCCGCCGCCGCCATCACGCCGCGCTTGGCACCGTCCACCTCGTGCGCGGCAAAGCCATAGGGCATGAAGGGATGGAGGTTATCGCCCTGGAAGGCCGGAAGGGCAAAGGCCACGAAGATGCCCAGCGCCACCAGCTTGATGACGACGAGGACGATATTGAGCGTCGCGCTCTCACGCGTACCCGCGATCAGCATGCCCATCACCGACAGGGCGACGACCACCGCAGGCAGGTTCACGATGCCGCCGCCATGCGGCCCGGACAGGAGTTCGGGCGGCAAGTGTATCCCCGCCGCCTGTATCCAGCCGACCAGATAGCCGCCCCAGCCGACCGCGACCGCCGAGCAGGACAGCGAATATTCGAGGATCAGGCTCCACCCCACGACCCAGGCCAGCGTCTCGCCCAAGGCGGTATAGCTGAAGGTATAGGCGCTGCCCGCCGCCGGGATCAGCGTGGCCAGTTCGGCATAGGCGAGCGCCGCGCAGGCGCAGACCGCACCCGCGATCGCGAAGGCCAGGATGACGGCGGGCCCCGCCCGTTCTGCGCCCACCCCGGTCAGCGTGTAGATGCCGGTGCCGACGATCGCGCCGACCCCCAGCGCGATGAGGTGCGGCCAGCTGAGCGTCTTGGCCAGCGCCTGCCCTTCCCCATGCTGGGTCGCGCTGCCCAGCGGTTTGAACGGTCCGAACATGTGAAGCAAAATCCCCCGCCTCGATGGTTTCCATGCTATCCGGCGAGTGCGAACCCGCCCTTCAGGTCCATCAGCGTGGACCGGATATGCGCGTCAAGCAATGATTGAACCCGTTCCGCGTCGCGCGCCAGAAAGGCATCGAGCTGTTCGCGGTGTTCCAGATGCGCGCGGGCATCGCGCCCGGCGGGTTGCAGATGCGCGACGACGTAGCGCTCCGCCAGCACCGCCAATTGTCGGATCATGCGGATGGTCAGCGGCCGTCCGATCGGGCGGACCATCGCCATGTGGAATTGCCGGTTGGAGATGGCGACCTGCGCCAGATCGCTGGTCGCGGCGCGGTCCAGCATGTCGAACGCCGCGATCAGCCGCGCCCGGTCCTCGTCATCCGCGACCAGCGCCGCGCGCGCCGCCGCCGCCGGTTCGAGGCGGCAGCGAAGCATGTAGATTTCCTCGGCCCGCGCCGCGCTCAGCCGACCGACCAGATAGCCGCGATTGGGGACCCCCTGGAGCAGCCCCTCCTGCTCCAGCCGGGCGAGCGCCTCGCGCAGCGGGATCTTGCTGACCCCCAGCTCGGCGGCCAGCGCGTCCTGCCGGATCGGTCGGTCGCCCCCCAGCGTCCCGGCCACGATCCGTTCGCGGACGATGGCGAAGATACGGTCCGCCAGCGTCTGCACGACGATGACGCCCCCGCCCCGCGTTCGGCCGTCATCCGGCACCATGTCGCGGGGCGGGAGCGTCGTCGCCATCAGGCGGCCTTGCTCAGCCCGAGGGTCGGGCGGGTCGCGGCGGCCTTTTCGACCATCGCGATCACTTGGGCGCGGCGTTCGCCCTCGAGGACGTAGCGCGGCGGCAGCACGCGCTCCGAACCGCGACCCATGACCTGCTCGGCCAGCTTGATCGACTGGACCAGGTCATGCTCGGCATCGAGGTGGAGGAGCGGCATGAACCAGCGATAGATCTCCATCGCCTTGGCATGATCGCCCCGCTCGAACGCGGCGACCAGTTCGACCGACTCCTTGGGGAAGGCGTTGGTCAGGCCCGAGACCCAGCCCTGCGCCCCGAGGTACAGGCCCTCGAGCGCCACGTCGTCCAGTCCCGCGAACAGGACATAACGATCGCCAAAGGCGTTGCGGAAGTCGGTGAAGCGACGCGTGTCGGGGGCCGATTCCTTGACCGCGACGACGTTCTTCACGTCGACCAGCGCTTCCAGCACCGTCTGGTCGATGACCGTGCGATAGGCGGGCGGGTTGTTGTAGAGCATGATCGGCAGGCCGACCTGATCCGCCACGCCCTTGAAATGGTTCACCAGCTCATGCGCCTTGGGCACATAGACCATCGGCGGCAGCAGCATCAGGCCGTCGGCGCCGGCCTTTTCGGCGGCCTGCGCATAGCGGACCGCGCGGCGCGTGTCATATTCCGACACGCCGGTGATCACCGGCACGCGGCCGTCGACCGCCTCGACGATCGCGGTCAGCACCGTGACCTTCTCATCATAGTCGAGCGAGTTGTTCTCGCCGACCGTGCCAAGGGCGATGACGCCGGTCACGCCGTCGCGGACCAGATCGTCCACCACGCGCTGCGTGTCGGCGAGATCGATCGAAAGATCCTCCCGCACCTGGGTCGTCACCGCGGGGAATACGCCACGCCAGCCGATGCTCACAATCTGTCTTCCTGCTGTTTATATTTAGATACCGTATACTTTTTAGCAAATCGATCGCCGCAGGTCAATCGCGATCATTCCTCATCGGGATAGGGGCCCTTGCCGCCCTCCGCGATGAACTGATCGGTACGCTGCGCGATGACGGGCAAGGGGACATAGCCCAGTTGCAACATCGCATCATGCCAGGCGCGGATGTTGAACTTTGGCCCCAAAGCCTTCTCCGCCTTGGCGCGCGCCTTCTGGAAGGCGAGTTGCCCCATATAATAGGACAGCGCCTGGCCCGGCCATGCGATGTAGCGGTCGACCTCGGTCTCGATCTCGTGATCCGACAGCGCGGTATTGTCGTGGAGATAGGCCTGGGCCTGTTCGCGGCTCCATCCCATGGCATGGATGCCGGTATCGACCACCAGCCGCGCGGCGCGCCAGGCCTGATAGGACAGCATGCCGAACCGATCATAGGGCGTCTTGTAGAAGCCCATATCCTCGCCCAGCGCCTCGCAATACAGCGCCCAGCCCTCGCCATAGGCCGACAGATAGCTGTCGCGGCGGAAGGCGGGCAGATCCTTGTTCTCGGCGGCCAGCGGCATCTGGAAGGCATGGCCGGGCGCGCTTTCGTGCAGCGTCAGCGCGGGCAGCGCATAGAGCGAACGCGACGGCAGGTCATAGGTGTTGACCAGATAGATGCCCGGACCGCCGCGCCCGGCGGTATAAAAGGGCGCGAGATCGGCGGGCACCGGCTTGATCGCGAACCGGCTGCGCGGCAGGCGGCCGAACCAGTCGGCGGCGATGCCGTCGAAGCTCTTGGCGAACCAGGCCGCGCGGTCGAGCAGTTCCTGCGGCGTCTTGGCATAGAATTGCGGATCGGTGCGCAGGAAGGTCAGGAAGGCGGGGAAATCGCCCGTGAACTTCACCTCGCGCATCACATCGTCCATCCGCGCCCGGATGCGCTTGATCTCCGACAGGCCGATGGCATGGATCTGTTCGGGGGTCATGTCGGCAGTCACATATTCGCGGATCTTCGACCGGTAATAGGCCTTGCCGTCGGGCAGATCATAGGCGGCCGTGCTGGCCTGTCCGCCCGGCATATAGTCGTTGCGCAGGAAGGCGAGCAGCTTGACGTGCGCGGGCAGGACATCGTCGCGGATCGCCGCCTTCGCCTCGGCCCGCAGCGCCGCGACGGTGGCGGGCGCCATGGTGGCGGGCATGGTGCGGAACGGCGCGTAGAAGGGCTGGTCCTCGCCCAAGCCGGCATCGACCACCTGCGCGACGCCGATATCGCGTCCCTTCAGCGTGACGCGCGGCGGAGTGAAGCCCCGCGCCAGTCCGGCGCGCATATTGCCGATCTGCTGGTCGTAATAGCGCGGCATCTGGCGGAGCATCGCGATATAGTCGCGATACTGGCTTTCCTTGGTGAAGTTGCCCCGCGCCCAGCTGGCGAGATTGCCCCAGAAGCTGGTGTCCGCGTTCAGCGGCCTCTCATATTCCCGGAAGCGCTGGGCGGCGAGCAGGGCATCGATCTGGCCGCGATAGACCATGTAATCGATGCGAACATCGGGCGACAAGGCGTTGATATCGATGCCGTCCAGCGCCTTGGCGGTCGCCTCCCAACGGGCCAGCCGCGCCGCCTGCGCCACCGGACCGACATCGGGCAGCTGGCGCGATCCGGCGCTGCCGCTATCCTCGTCGGCGGCGTTCTGGCTGACCCGCCATTTATACTCCGCCTCGGACAAGGCCCGGAAGCGGGCGTCCGCCGCACGCGTCGCCGTCGCCGCTTTGCCACGCGGCTGCGCCGTCGGTGCCTTCGCCTCCGCGGCCCCCGGTACGCAGAGAAGGGCCATTCCCGCCAGAAGCGGTGCGATCCGGTTCGTCATGCTCATACCCTTCCTGCTTCAACCATTCAGTGACGTAACGTCGCGGTGCAGATCGGCGGGGATCACCACGCCCTCCGCCAGCGAGACCGCCCGCGCCGCGTAGCGCCGGGCCGAGGGCAGCCGCGCCCCCTGCCCCGTGATCGCGGCGAACATCGCCTCCGCCCGCGCCTGATGTTCGGGCAGAAGATCGCCCAGGAACCCCTTGGGATCGATAGCGATGATCAGTTCGCCGCCCAGCGGCGATCCGCCACGTCCGGCATCGACGTCGATCGACTCGCGGCTGGTCATGTCGCCGATCAGCGGCCCGGCGAGCAGCTCGACCATCGCCGCCAGCGCCGATCCCTTATGCCCGCCAAAGGTCCGCATCGCGCCCGACAGGATCGCGGCGGGATCGGTGGTGGGCCGTCCCTCCGCATCGACGCCCCAGTCGTCGGGCACCGCCTTGCCCGCGCGGCGGTGAAGCTCGATCTCGCCGCGCGCGACCATGCTGGTGGCGAAGTCGAAGACGAAGGGCGGGCCATCGGGGCGCGGCCAGCCGAATGCGATGGGATTGGTCCCAAACACCGGCTCAGCCCCGCCCGACGGCGCGACCCAGGCATGGCTGGGGGTGAAGGCCAGCGCGACCAGCCCCGCCTCGGCCAGTTCCTCGACCTCGGGCCAGAGCGCGGCGAAATGCACGACATTGTTCAGCGCCAGCGCGGCGATGCCGTTCCTGCGCGCCTTTTCGATCAGCGCGGGCTTGCCGGTCTGGAACGCCAGTTGGGCAAAGCCGCCGCCGCCATCGACGCGGACCAGCGCATGCGCGGGATGCGACAGGACGGGTTCGGCGTCGGGCACGACGACACCCTTGTTGATGCTGGAGACCGCGACCAGCAGGCGATAAATGCCATGCGACGCGCATCCGTCGCGCTCGCCCGCGACCATCGTCTCGGCCACCGCCTCGGCATGGGCGGGGGCGAGCCCCGCGCCCAGCAGCTTGGCTCGCGCGAGCGACCGCAACTCCGCCAGCGTCATGCGGATGCCGGTCACGCAGTCGCGCCCTTCTTGGCGGTGAACAGGCGCATGCCGAAGATCGGCCCCGCCGTGCTGCGGTCATGCGGGACGATGCGGATGCGCACGCTCTTCTTGCCCGCCGTCACCCCTAGCGGAAGCGGATATTCGACGTCGAAGAACTGACCCGGCTTGTCGCTTTCCAGATGCTGGGTGGCGACCTTCACATTGTCGACCAGAATGTCGAAGTCGCGCTTGCGCTCGTCGCCCCAATAGGTCGCCTGAAGCACCAGCGGGCCGGGACGCACCGCCATGCTGAACTCGATATAGCCCCCCGACCGCGCATCGCGCCCCTGCCGCCCGCGATAGGAGACGGGATAGGAAATCTCCGAGGTAAGTCCGTGATCGCGCTCGGGTTGCATCTCGCCCAGATGCATGACGTCGACCGAGCGCGCGGCGATGTCGCGGGCGCGTGCCTGATCGGCGAGGAAGGCCGCCTCCTCCGCCTTCCATCCCGCTTCGGTGAAGCGCTTGAAATAGACCGCGCTGCGGCGATCATATTGGCTGAAGAAGGGGACGAAGCTGAGATCCGCCGGGCGGAACACGCCGCGCGTCGCATAGCGCCCCGGTGCGCCCTCCGCCGGGGTGAAGGCGGCCAGCGGGTGCGCGCCGACCATGGCGGGGTCGGGCGAGTTCCACGGCGTTTCGACCGACCCCAGATCGGCGGCCATCACCATCGGCCCGCGCACCACCGCGACCACGCTGTCGTCGCCCGGCGTCGGTTCGACCCGCAATTCCAGCGGCAGGCGGATGGCGACGCTGTCGCCCGCCTTCCACCGCCGCTCGACCACCGCATAGCCGCGGTCGAACACCGGCTCGACCGGCTGGCCGTTGACCTCCACCACCGCCTGGCCCTGCGTCCAGCCGGGCACCCGCAGCGCCACCGGGAAGCGTCCCGCACGGTCGAGACGGGTGAAGCGCAACGTCGCCTGCCCCTCCATCGGATAGGCGGTGTCGAGCGTGACGGTCGCCCCGCGACGCTCCCACCGCGCCTCGGCCGGGATATAGAGGTTCACGAGCAGCGCGTCCCCGCCCTGCCAGAAGATCGACTCGCCATGCTTGGCATGCGACTCCATCCCCGAACCCACGCAGCACCAGAAGGCGTCGTCCTTGGGCGTCGAGAATTCGCGCGCCATGCCGGTCATCAGCGGCGTCATATAGGTGAAGCCGCCATTCTCCGGATTCTGCGCCGCCATGACATGGTTCAGATGCGCGCGTTCATAGAAGTCGAACAGCGCCGCCTGTGGCTGCCAGCCATAGAGGTGCCGGGTCAGCTTGAGCATGTTGTAGGTGTTGCAATGCTCGCACGTCTGCTCGGTGATGTGCCGCGCGATCGTGTCGGGCTCTGAGAAATATTCGCGGTCCGCATTGCCGCCGATGACATAGCTGTGATGCTGCGTCACCGTGTCCCAGAAGAAGCGCGCGCCCGCCGCCGGCGCGGGGTTGCCGGTGATCTCATGGATCCGCGCCAGGCCGATCAGCTTGGGCACCTGGGTATTGGCGTGGAAATTGGCGAGTTGGTCCTTCCCCGCCACCAGCGGGTCGAGCACCTTGCGATCATAGATGCGCTCGGCCAGCGCCAGCCACTGGCGGTCGCCGGTCCGCTGATAGAGTTCGGCGAAGCTCTCGTTCAGCCCGCCATATTCGCAGCCCAGCACTTCCTGTAGCCGCGCATCGTCCAGCGCGGCGAAGACGCGGGCGAAATAGCCGCCCAGCGCGACCGCGACCGACAGCGCCTGCGCATTGCCCCAGCCGCCATGAATGTCGAGCAGCCCGGCGAACAGCTTGTGAACCGTGTAGAGCGGCGACCAGGACCCGTTGAGGTCGAACCCGCCCGACTTGATCTTGCCCGCCATGATCTCGGGGAAGATCTCCTCGCCATCGACGATGGTGCCGTCGGGGCGCTTGCGTCCCAGCCCGCCGACATAGCCGTTGCCGCGCTTGGCCTGGGCCTCGGCCAGTTCGGCGACGATATAGTCGGCGCGGCGCCGCATCTCGGTATCGCCGGTCTGCTGCCAGGTCAGCACCAGCGCCGACATGTAATGGCCCAGCGTATGGCCCGCGATCGTATCGCTTTCCCAGCCGCCATAGATCTCCGCCTTGGGCTTCAGACCGGCATAGAGGCGGAAATTGTGGAGCAACCGGTCGGGATCGAGCCGATAGAGATAGCGCCGGTTGGTCTCGACCGCGGTCGCATAGATGGACGGGCGCAGGCGAACGGCGTTCAGCGGCAGGGGTTCGGCCTTGGCGGGAAGTCGCGAAGCCGGTGCCGCGATCGCGCGGGGCGCCGCACCGATCAAGGCGGCGGTGGCCGCTCCCCGCATCCATTCGCGCCTGCTTGCCCGTACCATCTTGCTCTCCACAAAATACCGTATACCGTTAGCGTTCGTTGGAGAGAGGGTCAATCGCGTTGCCATAACCGGCGAAGCGACACCCGATGAAAGGGTTCTCGATGCGTCGTTCTCCGTTCCGCCTGTTCCCCGTGACACTGGCCCTGCTGTCCGTCGCGGCGGTTCCGGCCCAAAAGGCCGTGCCCCGCGCGACCGGGCCCAAGGCGGCCGCACCCTCCGCCCCGGCGATGCGAATCGGCGCCTTTCGCCTGCGCCTCGATCCGGCCAGCCAGACCGCGCGCAGCCTGTCGCCGCTCGCCGATCCCGCTTTCGACTTCCTGCCGGTCGGTCGGTCGCGGGAGCGGAGCGGCAATGGGTACAACCATCTGGGCGACCTGCACCTGCGGGTCCGTACCGGCACCGGGCCGTGGCAGGATTTCTCCTCCTCGAAGCGGCGCGTGCCGGTCCGCGTCCTGCCCGCCAAGGGTGACGTGCTGGCGGCGGCGGACATGACCGCGACGATGGGCCCGGGACTGCCGCTGCGCATCGTGCGCGAATGGACGAACGCGGCGGGCGCGCCGGGGCTGGCCTTCACGCTGACCAACACCAGCGGCCAGACGGTGGAAATTGGCGGGCTGGGCCTGCCGATGGTGTTCGACAACATCATCACCGACCGCACGCTCGAACAGGCGCATACCCAGGCGAGCTTCGCCGATCCCTATATCGGGCGCGATGCGGGCTATGTGCAGGTGACGCGGCTGAATGGTGCTGGCCCCGCGCTGCTGGTCCTGCCCCAGGCCGCAACGCCGCTGGAGGCCTATGTCCCAATCCCCACGGCCCGCGAGACCGGCGGCAAGGCGGTGATCGCCGAGGCGAGCCCGCGCGCCCAGACGTCAGAGGGCTTTTACGACTGGACGGTCGCCAGCGCCGCCTATGCGCAGACCGACTGGACCAAGGCGGGCGCGCCGTGGAATGCGCCGACCAGCATCCGCCTCGCCCCCGGCGAGAGCCGCCGGATCGGCCTTCGCTTCGTCGCCGCGCCCAGCATCCGGGGGATCGAGCCGACCCTGATCGCGCAGAAGCGGCCGGTCGTCGTCGGCGTGCCGGGCTATGTCGTGCCGAGCGACCTCGACGCATCGCTGTTCGTCCGGGCCCCCTCGCCCATCACCGGGATCGAGAGCTATCCGGCGGGCGCGCTGGAGGTGACGCGGGCGGCGGGCAAGCCCGGCTGGGAGAAGCTGTCGGTGCGCGGGCGGCAATGGGGCCGTGCGCGGCTGTCGCTGACCTATGCCGACGGCCAGGTGCAGACCATTCCCTATTTCGTCACCAAGCCGCTCGAGCGGACCATGGCCGATCTCGGCCACTTTGCGACGACGCGGCAATGGTTTGAGGGCAAGGACGATCCCTTCGGCCGGTCGCCCGCCATCCTGACCTATGACCGCGAGGCGGATCGCATCGTCACCGCCGATCCGCGCGTGTGGATTTCGGGGATGAGCGACGAGGGCGGCGCGGGCAGCTGGGTCGCCGCCGTCATGAAGCAGCTCGACAATCCCGACGCGACCGAGCTCGCCCGGATCGAGGAGCTGGTCGACAAGACGGTGGTCGGCCGCCTCCAGGTCGCCGACGGCCTGCATGCGGGCGGCGTGAAGAAGAGCCTGTTCTATTACGACCCGGCCGCCTTCCCCTCGCTCTATCAACCCGCCAAGGACTGGCAGAGCTGGACCTCGTGGAAGAAGGATCAGGCGGACGATCTGGGTCGCGCCTATAATTATCCGCATGTCGCGGCGGGGCATTGGGCGCTCTACCGGATCGCGCGCAACCATCCGGGGATGACGCGGGTGCATGACTGGCGCTGGTATCTCGACCATGCCTATCGCACCATCACCGCGATGATGCGCGACGCGCCGCATTATGCGCAATACGGCCTGATGGAAGGCGACGTCTTCGTCGACATCCTGACCGATCTGAAGCGCGAGGGCTGGACCGCCCAGGCCGCCGAGGTGGAGGCGCTGATGAAGGGCCGTGCGGACCATTGGCGGACGCTGCGCTATCCCTTTGGCAGCGAGATGGCGTGGGACTCGACCGGCCAGGCCGAGGTCTATGCCTGGATGCGCTATTTCGGCTATGGCCCGCAGGCCGACGTCACGCGCGAAGTGATATTGGGCTATGACCCGTCCATCCCCAGCTGGGGCTATAACGGCAATGCCCGGCGCTATTGGGATTTCCTCTATGGCGGCAAATATCCCCGGCTGGAGCGGCAAATCCATCATTACGGATCGACGCTGAATGCCATCCCGCTGTTCGATTCGTTCCGGCGCAACCCGGCCGACCTGCATCTGCTGCGCGTCGCCTATGGCGGGTTGATGGGCGGGATCACCAATATCGGCCAGGACGGATCCTCCTCCGCCGCCTTCCACAGCTGGCCCGACCGGATGGAGTGGGATCCATATAGCGGGGATTATGGCATGGGCTTTTTCGGCCATGCCTATGCCGCCGCCACCTATGTGGTGAACGATCCGCGGCTGGGCTGGCTGTCCTATGGCGGCAACCTGTCAGAGGCGGACGGGACGATCCGCGTCGTGCCCAAGGACGGCGCGCGCAGCCGGTTGTTCGTCGCGCCCGCAGGGCTCTGGCTGACGCTGGAGGCGGGCAAGATCGCCGAGGTGCGCTACACCCCCGCCACCGGCACGGTGCGGCTGATCCTCGATCCCGCCAGGGCCGACACGCCGCAGGCCCGGCTGTTCGTCGAGACCACGACGACCGGCGGCCGCGCCTATACGCCCGATCGAGGGGTGATGGAGCGCGGCGGTTATTCGGTGCCGTTGGCCGCCGGGCTGACCGAGGTCGTCCTCTCGCCCAGATAAGCGCGCAACTGACGCACCAGCGGGCCGTCCGCCGGGGGCATGGGCAACGCGTCCATCGCCTCCGGCGTGCGCCACACCAGCCCGTCCGCCTCCAGTGCGACGGGCTCGCCCGACCAGCGCCGGATCACATAGAGCAGCAGCAGGAGATGCCGGTCGGGCAATATCTCGGTCGCGAAGCCCGCGGGCTCCAGCGTGGCGAGGTCGACGGTGATCGCCAGTTCCTCATGGAGTTCACGGACCAGCGCCTCCTCGGCGCTTTCGCCCGGCTCCAGCTTGCCGCCCGGAAATTCCCACAGCCCGGCCAGCGTCTTGCCCGCCGGACGCTGCTGCAACAGCACCCGCCCCTCGCCGTCGACCAGCGCCGCGGCGACGACCGGAAAGAGCGGGCGGGCCATGGGTTCGACAGACATTCTTAACCTTTCCTCGTTACGCCATAGAATCGATGAAAGCGCTCGGCCCGATCCTCACCCTGGCACGCGAAATCGCGGCGGACCATCGCGGCGCGACCGCCGTCGAATATGCGTTGATCATAGCCTGTGTCATGCTGGCCATCGTCGCGGCCCTGTCGCAGATCGGCGGGGACCTCCAGGCCGTGTTCGACCGGATCAGCACGACCCTGACCGACGCGACCTGATCCGCGCTCGGCCGGAAACCCGCGAATTAAACTTTCTTCAATGAATACAAGCCTATGAATAACCAGCTGATCCGGCCCTCCGGCTCAGACTGTGACTGGTCAACACGGCATTCAAAGGAATGGAGCCCGGAATGAAGACGATCCGCAAGATGATGAAGGACAGCAAGGGCGCGACGGCTATCGAATATGGCCTGATCGCTGCCCTGATCGCGGTCGCGGCGATCGGCGCGATGAACACGCTCGGCAACAGCCTGAAGAACACCTTCACCAACGTCTCGACCCGCCTCAACAATTCGTCCAGCGCCAATTGATGAACGGACCCGGCAACCGGTGCCAACGCCGCTTGCCGGATACGAGAAAAAGGGTCGGCGACTGCGTGATGCGGTCGCCGACCCTTTTCGTTTCAGACCCGGCCGTCCAGGCGGCCGACGCCGGTTACAGCCGCCCCATCGCCAGGAACTTGGCGGCACGACCACGCTTCAGCTCGTCGCGGCCCAGGCCGCCCAGCTCGCCCAGCGCCTTCTCGACCGCATCGCCCAGATTGGCGATCGCCCCCGCCGGATCGCGGTGCGCGCCGCCCACCGGCTCGGCCACGATCGTGTCGATCACCCCAAAGCCCTTCAGGTCCTGCGCGGTCACGCGCATCGCCTCGGCGGCCTCGGATGCCTTGTCGGCGGTGCGCCACAAGATCGAGGCACAGCCTTCCGGGCTGATCACCGAATACACGGCATGCTCGAACATCAGCACCCGGTTGCCCGCCGCCAGCGCCACCGCGCCGCCCGAGCCGCCCTCGCCGACGATCGCCGAGACGACCGGCACGCCCGCCGCCAGACAGGCCTCGGTCGAGCGGGCGATGGCTTCCGCCTGGCCGCGCTCCTCGGCCTGGATGCCGGGGAAGGCGCCCGAGGTGTCGACCAGCGTCACGATCGGCAGGCCGAAGCGATCGGCCAGCTCGACCAGGCGAATCGCCTTGCGATAGCCCTCGGGCTTGCCCATGCCGAAATTGTGGCGCAGGCGGCTGGCGGTATCCTCGCCCTTTTCATGGCCCAGCACCATCACGCGCCGGCCCCGGAACTGGGCGAAGCCGCCCATGATCGCCTGGTCGTCGCCAAAGGCGCGGTCGCCCGCCAGCGGTACGAACTCGTCGAACAGCCCGGCGACATAATGTTTGAAATGCGGACGCTGCGGATGCCGGGCGACCTGGGTCTTCTGCCACGGGGTCAGCTTGGCGAAGGTATCGCGCAGCAGCTTGTCCGACTTGGCCTGAAGCTTGGCGATCTCCGCGCCGATATCGACCGTCCCTTCGGCGGTCGTGTCGCGCAGTTCGTCGATCCGGCTCTGAAGCTCGGCAATGGGTTTCTCGAAATCGAGGAAGCTCGTTGACATGGCGCTACCGCCTAAGGGCGCTTGTCCCGAAAATCAACGAGCGGGTGGCGGGTGTTGACCAGTTCGACCAGCCGACCCGCCTCGACATGGGTGTAGATTTCGGTCGTCGCGATGTCGGCATGGCCCAGCATCGCCTGCACCGCGCGCAGATCGGCGCCCCCGCCCAGCAAATGGGTGGCGAAGGCATGGCGCAGGACATGCGGGCTCACCCGGTCGGGCGGGATGCCCGCCTCCGCCGCCAGCGCCTTGACCAGCTGATAGAGGCGGATGCGCGAGAGGTGCTTCTTGCCGCCGGGGAACAGCCAGGGCTTGTCCGCCGGGACATGCGCGCGCCACGCTGCCACCGCCGCGCGCGCGCGGTCGGAGATCGGCACCATCCGCTCGACCCCGCCCTTGCCGCGCAGGATCAGGAACGGCCGGTCGGGATGGATGGCGTTGCGGGGCAGCGCGACCAGTTCGCTCGCCCGCAGGCCGGAGCCATAGAGCAGCTCGATCAAGGCCGCGAGCCGCAGGTCGGCGGGGGCCGGATGCGCGGCCGTCACGCGCTCGCCGATCGCCGCGAACAGCCGGTCGATATCGGCATGGCTCAGGATCTTGGGGAGCGCGCGCCGCTGGCCCGGGCGCGGCAGCACCGAGGAAGGGTCGTCCCCGCGCATCCCTTCCTCGTACAGAAAGGCATAGAAACGGCGCAGCGCCGCCGCCTTGCGCGCCACGGTGGCGTTGGCCAGATCGCACCAGCCATCCGCCAGCCGCCGCAGCGCCGCCTCATCCGCCTCGGCCAGCCCGCCGATCGCCTCGCCCGCCAGCCGCAGATCGGAGCGATAGGCGGCGACGGTATTGCCCGCCGCCCCCGCCTCCGCCGCCATCATCTCCAGGAAACGGTCGATCAGCGCCCGGTCGGTCAGGACGGGGTCGGTGGCGCTCATGCCCGCGCGATCGCCTCCGCCGCGATCATCCGCGCCTCGCCGTCCAGCCCGACGCTGCGCAGCGCCTCGACCATGCGGTACAGCGCCTGGGGCGGCACGCCGCTCCAGCTGCCGGTCTGCATGCCGATCGCGCAGAGCAGGACGACCATGCCGGTCTGCCCGTCGGCCACCGCCTGTTCCAGCGCCTCGGTCCAGGGATTGCGCTGGCCGATGCGGACGTCGAAGGCTTCGGCCCCGCGCTCCATATCGGCGGCGGACAGCCGGCCGAGCCCGGCCATCGCCGCGAAGAACAGCCGCTGCTTCAACCGCGTGTCGCCGCCCGTACCCGCATAGCCGGTGATGCGGTCGTACGGGACCTGACCCTGCTGCTCGGGATCGGTCAGCTCGATCATCGCCCAGCCATCGCCGCCCTGCTTGACCGCGCCGTGCCAGCGCGCCGCGTTGCGATCCAGTCCGGCGGACAGCATCGAGGCGACCAGCCGGTCCGCCTCCTCGCCATCGTCCACCACCGGCAACCGGGCCGCCGCCCGTGCGGTGAGGATCAACCGGCCATAAGGCGTGCGCGCACCATCCCCCCAGAGCGAACGGATCGCGCTCAACCGCGCACCCGCATCCCCGGCGGCATAGGCATTGCGCAGATCGTCGGCAATCGCACCCTGGGCGCGGCTGGCCTGGTCGTTATCGGCCAGCGCCGCATAGAAATCGACCAGCGCGACGTTGGAGAGCACGCCCATGGCCGCCGCCTGATCGACCACGCTTGCGCGCTCGGTCGCTGGGACGGCAGGCGATGTCGCCAGCCAGCCGCGCACCTGCGGGCCGACATAGGACAGATAGTCTTCGGGGATCGACACGCCGGTCGCGGTCGACAGGCCGAAGCGCCAAGTCGTCAGCCGGTCCGCACCGCTCCATTCGATCGTCACCGCCCGGCGACCATTGCCGCCCGACCCGATCAGCTTTTCGGCCAGCTTCAGGTCGAAATCGTCGGCGGCGCGCTGTCGCCGGACCTGCCGGACGATCGCGCTGCCACGCGCGGCATCGCCCGCCAGCGCGGCGCACATGCCCTGCGCGACGCGGTATCCGACCAGCCCGGTCACCGCCGCACCGCGATCCGCCAGCGGACAGAGCCCGGCCGGATCGCTGGACGCCAGCAGCGCGTTGATCGCGACCTGATAGAGTTTGGGCGTATAATTGGCCGTATCGACCGACTGGACGACCGCGCGCGCGACCTGCGCCTCGCCCATGCGCAGCAACAGCCAGGCGCGCTCGGCGGCGAAATCCGCGCCGTTCACGCCATTCGGGGTCGTCAGCTGCGCGGCCAGCGTCCGGCGGAGCAGGATCGACATCCAGCGCGACGGCAGCGGGGCGGACAGGCGCCGCATCAGCGCCTCGGCGACGCGGCCATCGGCCCCGGCGAACATTTCCGGCCCCATCGCGCCCTCGCGCGGTCCGGCGGGCCCGACCAGCGCCAGCGACCGGCGCGACGAAGCGGGCAGCTCATATTCGGCCAGCGTCCGCGCATCCATCGCCGGGGTCGGCGAAGGGGACGGCGTGGGGGTCGGAACCGGGGTCGACAGCGATTCGATCAGCGCGCCGACCGGGTCGGCCGGGGCCGGAGTCGGCGCGGGCGACGGCACCGCGACGGGCGTCCCGCTCGCGACCGGACGCGGCGTGGCGCGGGGCGTCGGGGTGCCACGCGGCGTCGGCCGGGGCGCGCCCGGCGCGCTCGGCTGGCCGAACCCCGGCGGGAGCAGCGATTCGGGACGATCCTGCGCGGCGGCCAGCGCGGCCGCGCCGGCCATCAGAAGCGCGACGGCCCTCGGCACATGGCGGAGAGCGCGACGACGCTTATTGCAGGTTGCCAAGCGAGACCGCCTTTTCGACCTGCGTCACGGGCCGTTCGGTCGCCCGGCCCGAGAGCAGGAACAGCCCCCCGACAATGACGACGAGCAGGACGATAAGCGATACGACCATACGGGACATGAAACGCAAAACCTTATAATGGACCCGTGAAAGCCCGGTCGGTGTTGCCGGGCGCGCGCCCGCTGTATAGCGCAGAGTGCAATGTTGCAAAGCCACAACCCCGTTGATGCAAGCTGGACCGGTTCGCCGATCGTGCTCGTCGGCCTGATGGGCGTGGGCAAGTCGACCGTGGGCCGCCGTCTGGCGAATCGGTTGCGCGTGCCCTTCGTCGATGCCGACCACGCGATCGAACAAGCCGCCGGCATGAGCGTAACCGAAATCTTCGAACAATTCGGCGAACCCTATTTCCGCGACGGCGAGCGGCGCGTGATCGCGCGGCTGGTCGATGGCCGTCCCAAGGTGATCGCGACCGGCGGCGGCGCGTTCATCAATGACGAGACCCGCGCGCTGATCCTGGAACAGGCCACCGCCATCTGGCTGAACGCCAGCCCCGAGGTGCTCGCCGAGCGGGTACGGCGGCGCGACACCCGCCCGCTGCTGCGCGGCAAGGACCCGCTGAAGGTGCTGCGCGAGCTCTCGGCGGTCCGCAACCCGATCTATGCGCTCGCCCCCATCCACGTCTCCAGCAAGCGCGGCCCGCACGAGGCCACCGTCAACGCCATATTGAAAGCCATCGGACGATGAAGACCGTCACCGTGTCGCTGGGCGACCGCAGCTATCCCATCCATATCGAGGCCGGACTGCTGGCGCGCGCGGGCGAGATACTGGCGCCGCTGTCGCGCGGCCGCGCCATGGCGATCGTCACCGACGAGAATGTCCGCCCGCACCTGGCCATGCTCCAGGCGTCGCTGGCCGATGCGGGCGTCGCCAGCGAGGCGATCATCCTGCCGCCGGGCGAGAAGACCAAGAGCTGGGCGATGCTGGAGCGGGTCTGCGACCGACTGCTCGAACTGGGGGTGGAGCGGTCGGACCATGTCATCGCGCTGGGCGGCGGGGTGATCGGCGATCTGGTCGGTTTCGCCTGTTCGATCGTCAAGCGCGGCTGCCGCTTCGTCCAGATCCCGACGACGCTGCTGGCACAGGTCGACTCGTCGGTCGGCGGCAAGACCGCGATCAACACCTCGGCGGGCAAGAACCTGATCGGCGCGTTCCACCAGCCCGCGATGGTGCTGATCGACCCGGCCGTGCTCGACTCGCTGCCCGCGCGCCAGGTGCGCGCCGGTTATGCCGAGATCGTCAAATATGGCCTGATCGACGATTTCGCCTTTTTCGAATGGTGCGAAGCCAATGCTCCCGCGCTGCTGGCGGGCGATGCGGAAGCGCGGGTCCATGCCATCGCGCATTCGGTCGCGGCCAAGGCGCGGATCGTGGCGGCGGATGAGCATGAGACGAACGGCATCCGCGCGCTGCTCAATCTCGGCCACACTTTCGGCCATGCGCTGGAGGCGGAGGCCGGGTTCTCCGACCGACTGCTCCATGGCGAGGGCGTCGCAGCGGGTTGCGCGCTCGCCTTCCGCTATTCGGTGCGCAAGGGAATTTGCGAGGGGCAGGATGCCGAGCGGGTCGCCGCGCACCTGCGCGCGGTCGGCCTGCCCGACGGCCTCGCCGCCGCCGGGATCGATGCGCCGTCCGCGACGTTGGTCGAGCATATGAAGCACGACAAGAAGATGGCGGCGGGCACCCTGCCCTTCCTGCTGGCGCGCGGGATCGGCCGGACCTATCTCGACAAGACGGTCGATCTGACCGACGTGGCGGCGTTCCTGGACACGGAAGCGCGCTGATGCCCAATGGCGTCCGCAAGCAGGATCTGCCGAGCAAGACCTGCCCGGCCTGCGGACGCCCCTTCACCTGGCGCAAGAAATGGGCGCGGGACTGGGACCAGGTCGTCTATTGCTCGGATGCTTGCCGCAGGAAGCGGTGAGGTTTTCGCTTGGCCTTCGACTTCGCTCAGGCTGAACGGGTCGGGCCATTCTCACCTCCGTTCAGCCTGAGCGAAGACGAAGGCCACGTCCCACCCTATCCCCGCACAGCCTGCCCCGCCGCCAGCGCGCGCTCGCGCCCCTCGCGGTGGCCGATGATCTTGGCCGGATAGCCCTTGGGCCGCCGTCCCGCCTCTTCGGGATCATGGATCACCGCATCGGGCAGACCGCGCAATTCGGGCACCCATTGGCGGATATAATCCCCCGCGTCGAACTTCTCAGACTGGCTGAGCGGTGCCATGATCCGGCCGAACATATTGGCGTCGATCCCGGTCCCCGCCACCCATTGCCAGTTCACCGAATTGTTGCCGTAATCGGCATCGACCAGACAGTCCCAGAACCAGCGTTCGCCTTCGCGCCAGTCAATCAGCAGATGCTTGATGAGGAAGGAGGCGGCGATCATCCGCACCCTGTTGTGCATCCATCCGGTCGTCCAGAGCTGGCGCATCCCGGCATCGACGATGGGATAGCCGGTCCTGCCGGTCTGCCACGCCTTCAGGTCGGCCTCGGCCGCCTTGCCTGTGCGCCACGGCAGGCGATCGAACGCCTCGCGCCCATTGCGATCGGCATAATCGGGCAGCGCCATCACCACGCCATCGGTGAAGTCGCGCCACGCCAGTTCCTTGCGGAACGTCTCGGTATCGCCATGCCGGTCGAGCGAGTGCCACACCGCGCGCGGCGACACCTCACCGAAATGCAGATGCGGCGACAGGCGCGAACTTCCCTCCTCGGACGGCATGTTGCGCGCGGTGTCATAGGCGGACGCCTTGGCCCCGAAATCCGCCATCCGCTCGCGCGCGGCCGCCTCGCCCGGTTCCCAGTCCTGACCGAAGCCGGTCGACCAGTCGGGCCTGGTCGGCAGCAGCTTCCACTCGGCCAGCGCCTCGCCCTTGGGCCATGCCTCCGGCGCATCCAGCCGGTCGGGCGCGTCGAGCGGATGGGCGGGCGGCATATGACCCTGCAAGCCCTTCCAAAAGGCCGAATAGATGCGGAACGGCTTGCCCCCGCCCGTCGTCACGCATTCGGGGCGGGCCAGGTGATTGCCGTCATGCAGGGTCAGCACGTCGCTCAGCTCGTCCTCCGCCGCGCGCCACCAGGGTTCGTAATGGCGGATGGCGTGGACCTGCTCGGCGCCCGTCTCCTCGACCAGCGCGCGGATCGCCGCGACCGCCGACCCGCGCCGCAGGATCAGGCGACTGCCCAGCGCCTCCAGATCCTTGCCCAGCGAGGTGAGGCTGTGATGCAGCCACCAACGCTGCGCGCCGCCGATCCGCCAGTCGCCGGGCGTCTCATCGTCCAGGATATAGACCGGGATGACCGGCCCCGCCTGCGCCGCCTCCAGAAGCGCGGGCTGATCGTGAAGGCGGAGGTCCTGGCGAAACCAGACGATATGCGGGGATGTCATGCAGCCGTTACGTTTCGATCCCGTTCCGGTTCCCCGCGTTCCGGTCGTCGCGCCAATCTCTGGCCCAGCGTCATGAGCGCGGTGACGTGCCGCTTGGCGATGGCCATCACATCGTCGGCGTAGCCGCCGCCCACGGTGCTGGCGAGCGGCAGCGCGTGCGCCAGCGCCAGGTCCGCGATCAGGTTTTCGCGCGCGACCAGCCCCGCCTGGCTGAGCGACAAGCGTCCCAGCCGGTCGTCGACGAAGGGATCGACGCCCGCCTGGTACAAGATGATGTCGGGCCGATGCTCGGCGAGGAACGGGCGAAGCGTCGCCTCCAGCTCGGCCAGATAGCCGTCATCGTCCACACCGTCGGGCAATCCGACATCCAGCGTCGAGCGCGCCTTGCGCGCGGGGAAGTTCTTTTCGGCATGGATCGAATAGGTGACGATATCGGGCCGCCCGGCGGTCAGCGCCGCCGTGCCGTCGCCCTGATGCACGTCGCAGTCGATGATGGCCACGCGGTCGACCGTCCCCTCCTCGACCAGACGCACTGCCGCGATCGCCAGGTCGTTGAACACGCAATAGCCCGCGCCCGTCGTCGCCAGCGCATGATGGCTGCCCCCGGCGGTGTTGGCGGCAAAGCCGTGCTCCAACGCCAGCATCGCCGCCGTCCAGCTTCCTCCCGGCACCGCCTGCGCGCGAAAGGCGACTTGTTCGGTCACGGGAAAGCCGATCCGCCGCGTCTTGTCCGGCGGCACCCGCGCCTCCAGAACTTCGGCGACATAGTCGGGATCATGCACCGCCTCCAGCCAGCGGCGCGGCAGCGGCAGCGGCTCTGTCCAGGCGACATCATCCCCCTTCGCGCGCAGCAGGTCGCGGATCGCGCCATTCTTGCCCCAGCGATAGGTGGAGCGGGCCGGGGCCTCCGTCACATAGGACGGGTGATGGACGACATGGATCATGCGCCCTAGTTAGGAAGCCATGACCCGCGATAGGAGGGCCCCGGCCCCGTTGCCCGAACTGCGCGCCGATGTCGCCCGCTTCCTCGGCTATTACAACCGCCTGCCCGGCCCGCCGCAGCATGAACTGGGGCCCGAGCGTGCGCGACAGATGATGCGGGCGGCGCGCGACCTGACCGATCCGCCAGTCGGGCCGCTCGGCACCGATCGGTCCTTCACGATCGAGGGCCCGGCGGGCGCGATCCCGGCGCGGCGGTTCGATCCGCGCGAGGAGCGCGCGCCCGGCCCGGTCCTGCTGTTCTGCCATGGCGGCGGCTTCGTCATCGGCGACATTTATACCCACGCCTCGCTGGCGGCCGAGATGGCGCGACGGCTCGACCTGCCGGTGGTGTCGGTCGATTACCGCCTCGCCCCCGAACATCCCTGGCCCGCCGCGCCCGAGGATTGCGAGGCCGCCGCGCGCTGGCTGGCGGGACAGCCGGGTACGACCGGGTTGATCGTCGCCGGCGACAGCGCGGGCGGGACGCTCGCCACCGTCACCGCCATGGCGCTGCGCGACCGGCCCGCCGCCGTGCCGGTGATCGCGCAGGGCCTGCTCTATCCCGCGACCGACATGGGCCGCGCGCATCCCTCGCTGCGCGATTTCGCCGAGGGGCATTTCCTGACGCGCGCGATGCTGGACTGGTTCGTCGCCTGCTATGCCGCCGACCTGGGCGATGTCCGCGCCGCCCCGATGCGCGGCGACCTGACCGCCATGCCGCCCGCCGTCATCGTCACCGCCGAGTGCGATCCGATCCGCGATCAGGGCCGCGCCTATGCCGCCGCACTGGCGCGCGCTGGCGCGCCCGTCACCTTCCGAGAGGCGCGGGGCACGATCCACGGCTTTGCGACGCTCCGCAAGGCGATCCCCTCCGGCGTTGCCGACCTGACCGGATTTCTGCTTGCGTTGCGCGCACTGATCGCCGAGGCGATGGGGCATAGCGAAATGGGACAACAGCCATGACCGACCTTCCCTATCGCCCCTGCGCGGGCGTCATCCTGATGAACCGCGACGGCCGGGTCTTTGTCGGCCAGCGGATCGATTCGACGCTGGAGGCATGGCAGCTGCCGCAGGGCGGGATCGATCCGGGCGAGGATGCCGATGCGGCGGGGCTTCGCGAGTTGTTCGAGGAAACCGGCGTCACCGCCGACAAGGTCGAATTGATCGCCAGGGCCCCCCGCGAGCTGACCTATGACCTGCCCGAGGACATGATCGGCAAGGTGTGGAAGGGCAAATGGCGCGGCCAGCGGCAGATCTGGTTCCTCTATCGCTTTCTGGGCGAGGACAGCGACATCCGCATCGACACCGAGCATCCCGAATTCCGCGCCTGGCGCTGGGCCGAGCCGGAGACGCTGCCCGCGATGATCGTGCCGTTCAAGAAGGCGCTGTACGAGGAACTGCTGGTCGTCTTCGCGGCGCATTTCACCGCAGGGCACGGGGCCCGCGCCGTTTCCGCGGAACCGCCAAAGGCGTAAGGCACGAACCATGAAGACCCGGCTGTTGCTGATCCCCATGGCGCTCGGCCTGCTGGCCAATGCCGAGCCGAACGATCCCGACCCCGCGCTGATCCCGCCGCCGATCCGTGCCATGCTGGAGGCCGCGATCGCCAGCGGGAACGAGACCGAGATCACCACGGTCGTCAAATATGCCCGCAACGCCGTGCCCGAGGCCGCCGACGCGATCGACGCAATGGCCGATGTGTGGCGCGACGAAAAGACCGCCAGTCGCAGCCGGACGCTGCGCGAGGCGACCTTTTTCGACCTGTGGCATGGCCGCGTCGAACTGGGCGGCTTCGCCACGACGGGCAACAGCCAGAATCTGGGGCTGACCGGCGTGCTCGACCTGACGCGCGAGGGGCTGCAATGGCGGCACAAGCTGCACGTCCAGGGCGACTATCAAGAGAGCTTCAACGTCACCAGCCGCGAACATTATGTCGCGTCCTACGAACCCAATTACAAACTCAGCGCGAACAATTACGTCTATGGCGCGGCGCAATATGAAGGCGACCGCTTCCTCGGCTATTTCAACCGTTTCTCGGCTTCGGCGGGTGCGGGTTACAGCGCGATCCGGAAACCCCGCATGACGCTGGACGTCGAACTCGGCCCGGCGTTCCGGCACACCGAGTTCACCGATGGCCGGATCGAAAGCGCGCTGGCGGCGCGCGGCAATTTGAACTTCGTCTGGAAACTGACCCCGGCCATGTCGCTGACCCAGAGCGCCTCGGCCTATCTGCAGAAGTTCAACAGCACGATCGGCACCAATTCGGCGCTGAACGCCAAGGTGTTCGGGCCGCTCTCCGCGCAGATTTCGTATAATGTCCAGTATGAAAGCCAGCCGCCGGCGGGCCGCCAGACGACCGACACGATCACCCGCGCCTCGGTGGTGTACAGCTTCTGACGCGGCGGGGGGTTCACCTGCCCCCATGGCATGGCATAGTCTCGCGCGATGGAGAGACTGACACCCATCGAACGCGACGCCGTGGCATCCGCCGCCGCCTATCCGATGCTGCCGCTGGTCGAGCAATGGGCCGCGATCAACAGCGGCACGCGCAACCTGCCCGGACTGGCGATCATGGCCGAGCAACTGGCCGAGCGATTCGGCACCCTGCCCGGCACCCTGACCCTGGTCGATCCCGACCGGGTCGAGCGGGTCGGCGCGGACGGGCGGCTCGCCCCCCTCGACCATGGCCGCCACCTGCATCTCTCGGTCCGTCGCTACGCGCCGGTGCAGATGCTGTTCACCGGCCATATGGACACCGTCTATCCGGCCGACCACCCCTTTCAGGCGGTGACGCGGCTCGACGCCAACCGGATCGGCGGGCCCGGCGTCGCCGACATGAAGGGCGGGCTGGCGGTCCTGCTCGCCGCGCTCCAGGCGGTGGAGGCGAGCCCGCTGGCCGAACGGTTCGGCTATGACGTCCTCATCAACTCCGACGAGGAGACCGGCTCCGCATCGTCGGCGGCGCTGATCGCGCGGGTCGCGGCGGGCAAGGTCGCCGCGCTGACCTATGAACCCGCGCTGCCCGACGGGACGCTGGCGGGGGCGCGCGGCGGCACCGGCAATTTCACCATCGTCGTGCGCGGGCGCAGCGCCCATGCGGGCCGCAATCCGGAGGAAGGGCGCAACGCCATCGTCGCCGCCGCACGGATCACGCTGGAACTGGCGCGGCTGGGCTCGGACGACATCACCGTCAACCCGGCGCGGATCGACGGCGGCGGGCCGAACAATGTCGTGCCCGACCTCGCCATGCTGCACGTCAATTTCCGCCCCCGCGCGCTCGCCGCGATCGAGCGGACCGGCCCCGCGATGCAGGCCATTGCCGAGCGGATCGCCGCCGAACATGACGTGGGCGTGGCGGTGCATGGCAGCTTCAACCGTCCGCCCAAACCCATTGACGACGGTGCGGCCCGGTTGTTCGAGACGGTGCGCGCGGCGGGCGGCGATCTGGGCCTGACCATCGGCTGGCGCGACACGGGCGGGGTGTGCGACGGCAACAACATCGCCGCGGCCGGGGTTCCGGTGGTCGACACCATGGGCGTGCGCGGCGGCGCGATCCACTCGGCGGAGGAATATATGCTGATCGACAGCCTGGCCGAACGCGCGGGCTTGTCGGCGCTGACCATCCTGCGCATCATCGGTGCCGCATGAGCAGCTTCTGCATCCGCCCCGCGGTCGATAGCGACCTTCGCCATTTGTATGAAATGGCCAAGCTGACCGGCGGCGGCTTCACCAACCTGCCCCCCGACCGCCGCGCGCTGACCGCGAAGCTCGCGCGCAGCCATGAGGCCTTTGCCGGTGAGGGCGACGGCAAGGTCAAGGACGAGCTGTTCGTCCTGATGCTGGAGGACCGCGCGACCGGCGAGGTGCGCGGCACCTGCCAGATCTTCACCCATGTCGGGCAGAAACATCCCTTCTACAGCTATCGCATCGGCACGCTGACCCAGCATAGCCGCGAGCTGGAGCGCACCTTCCGCGCCGAAATGCTGTCGCTGACCACCGACCTGGAGGGCGCGAGCGAGGTCGGCGGGCTGTTCCTGCATCCCGGCGAACGCGCGGGCGGGCTGGGCCTGCTGCTCGCGCGCAGTCGCTACCTGTTCATGCGCGCCAACCGGGCGCGCTTCGCCGACCGGGTGCTGGCCGAGCTGCGCGGGGTGATCGACGAGGCGGGCGGATCGCCCTTCTGGGACGGGCTGGCAGGCCGCTTCTTCGGGATGAATTTCCAGGAAGCCGACCAGTTCAATGCGATCCACGGCCATCAGTTCATCGCCGACCTGATGCCCAAGCATCCCATCTATACCGCGATGCTGACCGACACCGCACGCGCCGCGATCGGCCTGCCGCACCCCTCGGGTCGCGCGGCGATGCGGATGCTGGAGAATGAGGGCTTCGCCTTCGAGCATTATATCGACATCTTCGACGGTGGCCCGACCATGACCGCGCGGACCGACCAGGTGCGCACCATCCGCGACGCGCGCGAGAGCCGGGTGGTCGCGATCGACGCGCATCCGGGGCGCGAGGCGCTGGTGGCGGCGGGACGGCTGACCGATTTCCGCTGCGCGCTGGCGGAGGTGCGCGACGGGGACGGCGGGGTCATCCTGTCGGAACAGGCCGCCAACACGCTCGACCTGGCGGTCGGCGACACCGTCCTGCATATCGATCGGTGAGCGTCATGCTGAGAGAGATCAACTTCGACGGCATCATCGGGCCGAGCCACAATTATGCGGGGCTCAGCCATGGCAACCTCGCCGCGACCCGCAATGCGGGCAGGACTTCGCACCCCCGCGCCGCCGCGCTTCAGGGGATCGCCAAGATGCGCGCGAATCTCGACCTGGGACTGGTGCAGGGCATCCTCCTGCCGCATCCCCGGCCCGATCATGGCTGGCTCGGGCGGCTGGCCACCGACTATGACGCCGCCTCACCCGTCCTGAAGGCGCAAAGCCTGTCCGCCTCGGCGATGTGGGCGGCCAATGCGGCGACCGTCTCGCCCGCGCCCGACACGCGCGACGGACGATGCCATCTGACCGTCGCCAATCTGCTGACCATGCCGCATCGCAGCCACGAATGGCCCGCGACGCTGGCGCAGCTCAAGCTGATCTTCGCCGATCCGGCCTTCGTCGTCCATCCGCCGGTCCCCGCCCCGTTCGGCGACGAGGGCGCGGCCAACCACATGCGGCTGTGCAGCGGCCACGATCATCCCGGGGTCGAGATCTTCGTCTATGGCGAGAGCGGCGGCCCCTTCCCGGCGCGCCAGCACCGTCAGGCGTGCGAGGCCGTGGCGCGTGCACATCGCCTGTCGCCCGACCGGGTGCTGTTCGCGCGCCAGTCGGATGCCGCCATCGCGGCGGGCGCTTTCCATAACGATGTCGTCGCGGTCGCCAATGAACGCGTGCTGTTCGCGCATGAACAGGCATTTGCCGACCGGGAGAGCCTCCACGCCGACCTGCGCACCCTGATGCCCGATGTCGAGATCGTCGAGGTGCCCGCCGCGCGGGTCAGCCTGGAGGATGCCATCACCTCCTATCTGTTCAACGCGCAGCTCGTCACGCCGCCGGACGGCCAGCCCACGCTGATCCTGCCGCAGGAGGCGCGCGACAACGCCGCCGTCTGGTCCTGGCTTCAGGAGCATGTCGCGGGCAATGGCCCGATCCGGCGGCTGGAGGTGGTGAACGTCCGCGAATCGATGGCCAATGGCGGCGGTCCCGCCTGTCTGCGGCTGCGCGTCGTCGCCGACCCCGCGACCATCGACCCGCGCTTCCTGGTCGATCATGCCGCGCTCGACCGGATCGCCGCCGTCGTCGAGGCGCATTGGCCCGAGGCGATCGATCCGACCGGGATCGCCGATCCCCGCCTGGTCGCACAGGTCGAGGACGCCCGGCGCGCGCTGCTGGAATCGCTCGACTGTCTCATATTGGCCGCCGGTTGAGGCTTGGCGCGGGGCCTGAGCGGTGGTGTAAAGCGCTGCATGTGGTCCCGCTTGGTCGCCCTGTTTACCATCAAGACGAAGTTCGAGGCGTTTCTCGTCATCTATGGGCTCGGCCTGGGCGCGGTCGAGCGCGGGATGCATTATCTGACCGCTTATCCGGGACTTCCCGGCAAGATCCTGTTCGCCGCCTGCCCCATAGCGGTGTTCATGGCGGGCGCGCGAATTCTGGACTCGCTGGAGCGGGACTATCGCGATTGACAGGATAAGTTGGTCGCGCGGTTCGCTGGCGACATTATCTGACAATCCGATGACTGGCCTAACCCACCTTCAGCGCCTCGAAGCCGAGAGCATCCACATCCTGCGCGAAGTCGTTGCCGAGACCGAAAGGCCGGTGATGCTCTATTCGGTCGGCAAGGATTCGGCCGTGATGCTCCATCTGGCCAAGAAGGCATTCTTCCCGGCGCGCCCGCCCTTCCCGCTGCTCCATGTCGACACGACCTGGAAGTTCCAGGCGATGTACGAACTGCGCAACCGTGCCGCCGAGGC
Source organism: Sphingomonas sp. NCPPB 2930 (assembly GCF_042867205.1). Classification (NCBI taxonomy): domain Bacteria; kingdom Pseudomonadati; phylum Pseudomonadota; class Alphaproteobacteria; order Sphingomonadales; family Sphingomonadaceae; genus Sphingomonas; species Sphingomonas sp. NCPPB 2930. The sequence goes on from NZ_JBHZQU010000005.1 coordinate 71,684, forward strand.
GGCGGGGATGGAGCTGATCGTCCACCGCAACCCCGAGGCCGAGGCGCTGGGGATCAATCCCTTCGACCACGGCAGCCGCCACACCGACATGTGGAAGACCGAGGGGTTGAAGCAGGCGCTGACCGCGGGCGGATACGACGCGGCGTTCGGCGGCGCGCGGCGCGACGAGGAAAAGAGCCGCGCCAAGGAGCGCGTCTTCTCCTTCCGCTCGGCCGCGCATGGCTGGGACCCCAAGGCGCAGCGGCCCGAGCTGTGGAACCTCTATAACAGCCGCATTCACAAGGGGGAGAGCATCCGCGTCTTCCCGCTGTCCAACTGGACCGAACTCGATATCTGGCAATATATCCTGCAGGAAGGCATCGAGATCGTGCCGCTCTATTTCGCCGCCCCCCGCCCGACGGTGGAGCGCGACGGGATGCTGTTGATGGTCGATGACGACCGTTTCCGCCTGCGGCCCGGCGAGGTGCCGGTCGAACGCTCGATCCGCTTCCGCACGCTGGGCTGCTATCCGCTGACCGGCGCGGTCGAGAGCGAGGCGGCGACGCTGTCCGAGGTCATTCAGGAAATGCTGCTGACCACCACCTCGGAGCGGCAGGGGCGCGCGATCGACCATGATCAGGCCGCCAGCATGGAGAAGAAGAAGCGCGAGGGGTATTTCTGAGATGACCGCCTATCAACCCGATGCGCTGATCGCCGCAGACATCGACGCCTATCTCGCGACGCACGCCGCCAAGTCGATGCTGCGCTTCATCACCTGCGGCTCGGTCGATGACGGCAAGTCGACGCTGATCGGTCGGCTGCTCTATGATTCGAAGACCATCTTCGAGGATCAGCTGAGCCAGTTGGAGGCGGACAGCCGCCGGGTCGGCACGCAAGGGGCGAATATCGACTTCGCGCTGCTGGTCGACGGCCTCGCCGCCGAGCGCGAGCAGGGCATCACCATCGACGTCGCCTATCGCTTCTTCGCGACGGAGAAGCGCAAGTTCATCGTCGCCGACACGCCCGGCCACGAGCAATATACCCGCAACATGGTGACTGGCGCGTCCACCGCCGACCTGGCGGTGATCCTGATCGACGCGCGCAAGGGCGTGCTGACCCAGACGCGGCGGCACAGCTATCTGGCGCATCTTGTCGGCATCAAGGAGGTCGTGCTGGCGGTCAACAAGATGGACCTGGTCGGCAACGACCAGTCGGTCTTCGACGCCATCGTCGCCGACTATGCCGCCTTCGCGCGCGGCATCGGGATCGAGCGTTTCACCGCCATCCCGCTGTCGGGACTGACCGGCGCGAACGTCACCACGCTTTCGCCCGACATGCCCTGGTATGAGGGGCCGCCGCTGCTGCCGCATCTGGAGACGGTGGCGATCGACGGCGACCGCGCGGTCGCGGCGTCGTTCCGGATGCCGGTACAATGGGTCAACCGGCCCGACCTGGACTTTCGCGGCTTTGCCGGGCTGATCGCCAGCGGCCGGGTGTCGGTCGGCGACCGGGTGCGGATCGCGCCATCGGGCCGGACGACCAGCATCGCGCGGATCGTCACTTATGACGGCGACCGGGACCAGGCGATCGCGGGCGAGGCGGTGACCTTGGTGCTGGCCGAGGAAGTCGACTGCTCGCGCGGCGACGTGATCGCGGCGGCCGAGGACCCGCCCGAAGTCGCCGACCAGTTCGTCGCCACCATCGTCTGGATGGCCGATGCGCCGCTGGTGCCGGGGCGCAGCTATTCGCTCAAGCTCGGCACGCAGCTGGTCGGTGCGACCGTCCAGCCGCCGCGTCATGTGGTGGACGTCAACAGCCAGGAGGAACGCCCCGCCGATACGCTGGCGCTCAACGATATCGGCCTGGCGGAAGTCTATGCCGACCGCCCGATCGTGTTCGAGCCCTATGAGAAGGGCAGCGCGCTAGGCGGTTTCATCCTGATCGACCGCGCGACCAATGCGACGGTCGCGGCGGGGATGATCGACCATGCGCTGCGCCGCGCGCAGAACGTCCACTGGCAGTCGACCGTCATCACCCGCGAGGCGCATGCCCGGCAAAAGGGACAGTCGCCGCGCGTGCTGTGGTTCACCGGCCTGTCGGGATCGGGCAAGTCGACCATCGCCAATCTGGTCGAGCAGAAGCTGCACGCCATGGGCCGCCACAGCTTCCTGCTGGACGGCGACAATATCCGCCACGGGCTGAACCGCGACCTGGACTTCTCCGAAGCCGGGCGGGTCGAGAATATCCGCCGCGTGGGCGAGGTCGCCAGGCTGATGGCCGATGCGGGCCTGATCGTGCTGACCGCCTTCATCTCGCCCTTCAAGGCCGAGCGCGACATGGTCCGCGCGCTGCTGCCCGAAGGGGAGTTTGTCGAGATCTTCGTCGACACGCCGCTGGCCGTTGCCGAGGAGCGCGACGTGAAGGGCCTGTATGCCAAGGCGCGCGCGGGCGAGATCGCCGAGTTCACCGGCATCTCCAGCCCCTATGAAGCGCCCGAACGGCCGGAGATCCGCGTCGACACGACGAAGGAGACGGCGGAACAGGCCGCCTCGCGGATCGTGGAGCATGTGCTGGGCGTCTGGAGCTACGACCTGTGACCGATGCCGAACTCGCACGGGCCATCGCCGTCGAGGCGGGGGCACTGCTTCGCGACCTGCAATCGAGCGGGCTGGAAGGCGCGGCGCTGGGTGCCAGGGGGGATCGTGACGCCAACACGCTGATCCTCGACCGGCTGCGCGCCGCACGGCCCGACGATTTCATCCTGTCCGAAGAGTCGCTCGACGACCGCGCCCGGTGCGCGGCCAGCCGGGTGTGGATCGTCGACCCGCTCGACGGCACGCGCGAATATGCCGAGGGGTCGGACGAATGGGCGGTGCATATCGGCCTCGCCATCGACGGTCGCCCGGCGCTCGGCGCGGTGGCCGTCCCGGCACGGGGGCAGGTGTTCGCGACCGACGACCTTCCCCCGGTCCATCCCCCCTGCCCGGCGGGCCTGCGCGTCGTCGTCAGCCGCAGCCGCGCGCCCGACATCGCACGTTGCGTCGGCGACCTTCTGGGTGCGACGCTGATCCCGATGGGGTCGGCAGGGGCCAAGGCGATGGCGGTGGTCGAGGGGCGCGCGGACATCTATCTGCATGACGGCGGCCAATATGAATGGGACAATTGCGCCCCCGCCGCCGTTGCCCTGGCCGCCGGGCTTCATGCCTCGCGCATCGATGGCAGTCCGCTCGTCTATAATTGCGCGAATCCCCTGCTGCCCGATCTGTTGATCTGTCGGCGGGAGGTCGCCGCGCAGGTGCTGGACGCGATCGCGCGCGGATAGCGCGCGACCGGGCCCACCCATCCCGTCCCGGCAGGCGACCACGACTGTTACAGGTAACCTTGTAACGTCACATCGGCTGGTCCATGGGGAATATATGCCGCCTGCCCCCCTTGCCCCTTCCGCTACGCGGTCCACCCGATGACGTTCATTCCCCTGGCCTTCGGTCTTGCAGCGATGGTTGCGACGCTGGCGGGCGGATTGCTGGCGCTGCGTCTCCGGCACCGGATCGGGCTGGTCCTGGGTGTGACCGCCGGGATCGTGCTGGGCGTCGCGCTGTTCGACCTGATTCCCGAGGCGCTGGGGCTCGCCGAGGGGCGGTGGCCGGTGCGCGGGCTGATGCTGTTCTCCGCCGCCGGGCTGGGGGGCTATATGCTGCTCGACCGGCTATTGGCGGGCATCCCGCGCGCCGCCGAATCCTGGCGCGGGCATCTGGGCCCCGCCATGCTCTGCCTGCACAGCCTGATGGACGGGTTGGGCATCGGGCTGGCGTTTCAGATCGATACGGCGGCGGGATGGATGATCGCGCTGGCCGTGCTGACCCATGACGTGGCGGACGGCGTGAACACGGTCAGCCTGAGCCTCGCCGCCCGCTCCGAAGCGGCGGCGCGGCGCTGGTTGCTGGTCAACGGGCTGGCGCCGATGCTGGGCGTGGTGCTGGGGCTGGCCATCGCGATCCCAAGCGGGATGCTCGCGCCGCTGATGGCGCTGTTCGCCGGGGCCTTCCTCTATATCGGCGCGTGCGAGCTGGTGCCACGCAGCCGGGCGCTCGATCCCCGGCTCTGGACCAGCATGGCGACGCTGGCGGGCATGGCCCTGATGCTGGGCGTCACGCATTTCGCCCATTGAGGCGGGACCGCCGCCGGATCGCGAGGAGCCGACGGCGATACCCCAAATGTCAGGCGGGCTGAACCGCTTCCGCCGCCGCGTTCGCGCCGCCTTCGGCCAGGCCGGTCAGCTTCTCGTCGGTCGCCTTTTCCTCGGCCAGCGTCTCATCCAGTATCGCCGCGCAGTCGCTGCGCCCCAGCTGCCGCGCCCAGGCGACCAGCGTGCCGTAACGGGCGATCTCATAATGCTCGACCGCCTGCGCCGCCGCGATCAGGGCCGCGTCCAGCACCTGCTTGTCGGCGACCTCGCCCGCGACCTCATTGGCCTCCTTGATGATGCCGTCGATCGCCGGGCAGGTGACCGCCTTGGCGGTCGTCCCGTGCATCTCGAACACCTGTTCCAGCCGCCGGATCTGCCCCTCGGTCTCGCGCAGATGCTGCTCGAAGCCCGCTTTCAGCTGCGGGTCGGTCGCCTTCTCGATCATCTTGGGCAGCGCCTTGGTGATCTGGTGCTCGGCATAATAGATATCCTGCAACTGGTGGACGAACAGATCGTCCAGCGTCGCGATGTCCTTGCTGAATAGGCCCATGGTCCGTCTCCTTCTTGATGGTCAGCGGTCGGCCGAGCCGGGCTCGGCGATCTTGCGATGGGCTTCGGCCAGCACCGATTGCGGAACGACGCCTGCTGCGGCGACCTGCGCCTTGTTCAGCAGCCCGGCGGTGATGTGCCCCCGGCCCGCCTTCATCGCGTCCCAGCCTGCGCGCGCGACCTGGGCGGGGTCGTCCTTGTCCATGGCCCCGACGCGGGTGTCGAGCATGTCGGCGCGCGCGAAGAATTCGGTATCGGTCGGCCCGGGCATCAGCGTGGTCAGCGTGACGCCCTTCTGCTCCTTGAGCTCGTTGCGCAGCGCCTCGGTGAAATTGTCGATGAACGCCTTGGTCGCATTGTAGATCGCGTTGAACGGGCCGGGGATGAAGCCGACGATCGACCCGGTGACCAGCACCTTGCCCTCGCCATGCCGGACCATGCCGGTCAGCACCCGTTGGAGCAGATGGACGGTGCCGGTGACGTTGGTGTCGATCGAGCGCCGCCAGTCCTCCACCGGCTGGTCGAGGAACGCGCCGCCCTTGCTGTTGCCCGCATTGGCGCACAGCACGTCGATCCGCCGCCCGTCCGCCGCCGCCAGCAGTGTGTCGACGCCCTCCAGCGTGGACAGGTCGGCCTCGACCGCCTGTACCTTGGTGCCGAGCGCGGCCAGATCGGCGGCGGCGGTGTGGATCGCCGGTTCGTCCGCGACGATCAGCAGGTCATAGCCGTCCCGCGCCGCGCACGCCGCCAGATGATAGCCGATGCCCGAAGAGGCCCCGGTCACGATTGCGAATGTCTCTGCCATGTCGGACCTCCTTATTGACCGGGCTTCAGCACGATCTTGGTCACTTCGTTCTGCTTGTCGTGGAACATGCGATAGCCCTCGGGCGCCTGTTCCAGCGGCAGCCGGTGCGAGATCAGGTAGGTCGTATCGATCTTCCCCTCCATGATCGCGTCGAGCAGGCCGGGCAGGTAATGCTGGACATGCGTCTGCCCGGTCTTGAGCGTCAGCCCCTTCTGCATCACGGCCCCCAGTGGGAATTTGTCGACAAAGCCGCCATAGACGGCGGGCATCGACACCCGGCCGCCCTTGCGCACCGCCAGGATCGCCTGGCGGATGGCATGGATGCGATCGGTGCCCAGGAAGGTCGATGCCTTGATCTGGTCGATGGCATTGTCGACGAACAGGCCGTGCGCCTCGAGCCCGACCGAGTCGATCACCGCATCGGGGCCGATCCCGCCGGTCATCACCATCAGCGCGTCATAGGTCGCGCTTTCCTCGAAATTGATCGTCTCGGCGCCGAACTGGCGGGCGAGCTCCAGCCGGTGCGGGAAATGGTCGATCGCGATGACCCGCTCCGCGCCCATCAGGAACGCCGACTGGACCGCGAAGAGACCGACCGGGCCGCAGCCTCAGACCGCCACCGTGTCGCCCGGCTCGATCTGGGCGTTCTCGGCCGCCATCCAGCCGGTGGGCAGGATGTCGGAGAGGAACAGCACCTTCTCGTCGTCCACCCCGTCGGGGATGACGATGGGGCCGGTATCGCTGAACGGCACGCGGACATATTCCGCCTGTCCGCCCGCATAGCCGCCGGTCATGTGGCTGTATCCGAACAGCCCGGCCATCGGATGGCCATAGATTTCGCGGGCAATGTCCTGATTGTCGGCGGGCAGCCCGTTCTCGCACCCCGAATATTGATGCTTGCCGCAATGATAGCAGGCGCCGCAGGCGATGGTGAACGGGACCACCACCTTCTGCCCCTTTTTCAGCGTCGAGGCGGAGCCGGTCTCGACCACCTCGCCCATGAACTCATGGCCCAATATGTCGCCCGACTTCATGGTCGGGATATAGCCGTCATAGAGGTGCAGGTCCGATCCGCAGATGGCGGTCGCCGTCACCCTGATGATCGCGTCGCGCGGGTTGACGATGCCGGGATCGTCGACATTGTCGATGCGGACGTCATGCTTGCCGTGCCAGGTCAGCGCCTTCATGCACCCTGCTCCTCGAACTGCTTGGGGTTCATCGCGTTGGTCGCGACCTCGCCGGTTTCCATCAGCTGCTTGAAGCGGGCGAGGTCGCGGCGGAGCTGGATATTGGGTTCGCGCTGGAACAGCTTGGCGACCAGCTTGCCGATGACCCCGGCGGGCGGGTCATAGAGGATCGTCGCGGTCACGACGGTGCCGCGCGCGCCCGCGTCGCGGAAGGTGATGCGCCCCGAATTGGCGACATCGGCCCCCTCGGCGGAGGCCCAGGCGATCAGCCGCCCCTCCTCTTCCTCGGTCACGATCGCATCCCATTCGACGGTCGTCCCGCCGGGCGCCTTGACCACCCAGTGCGAGCGCGTGGCATTGATCCTGTCGATCCGTTCGACATTCTCCATCACGCTCGCCAGATTGGGAAAGTCGCGCCACCAGGCGAACAGCTCGCCCGCCGGGCGGTTGATCGTGGTCGCGCACGCAGTCAGGCTGTCGCCGCGATCCGCGATCGCTTCATGGGTCGCGATCCGGACCGCGGCGTCCGTGTCCTTCGCCGTCGAAAGCGGCGCGTCGTCATAGGGTCTGTCGGCGCTATCCGGCATAAGCCTCTCCTCGTTCCGAGCCCGGACAGCGTCGGGTGAGGCGGCTTGTTCCGTGATTTACATCGGTTTTACAGCATCTTGATGAGCATCAATCACCCATGTGGGTGATTGATCCAATTCCGCGACCGATGGTGGGCGGCTCAGTCGGCCATGACCCGGATCTGCGCCCGCCCGACCTTGCGCGCCAGCTGACGGGGATCGGGGATTGTCATCGACCGCGACGACCAGATCAGGTCGCCCGCGCGCCGGGCCGCCTGGAGCATCCGGTTGACGTGCACCGCGGTCAGCCCCAGCGCATCGGCCAGGGTTTCCTGCGTGATCGGCAGCTCGAAGCTGCGGCCATGGCTCAGGTCGCTCAGCGCCAGCCGTTCGTGCAGCTCCAGCATCAGGTCGCCGATCCGCTCCATCGCGTTCATCCGCCCCAGCCGCGCGATCTGCGCCAGCAGATACGCCTCGTCGAGCGCATGTCCCACCGCATAGGCCTGGTCCAGCGCGGGCGAGACGCCCCAGTCGGGCGGCACGCAGCTCGTCACCTCGGTCAGCGAGATGACCGTGGTCGGCGCGATCGCACGGGCGTGATGATAGAGGCCGACCACATCGCCCGGCAGGACGAAGTTGAGGAACTGCCGCCGCCCGTCGAGCAGGATGCGCACCCGCGCAGCCCAACCGGACAGGATCAGGTGCGGCGTCACGATGTCGCGCCCCTCGACCAGCAATTCGCGACGCGGCCGGAAGACTATGGGACGGCCCAGCGCCTCCATCAGCGCCGCGACGGCGGCCTGGTCGAGCGTCGCCAGCCGCGACAGACGCTGGAGCGCGGGCGGCGAACTGCCGAGCGGTCGGCTGAGGCTCAGGCTCATGGGACATATCCCAATGGCGAACGCGCCGGGGCGGGCATCCGGTCTCGCGATGCGTCGTCGCCCGGCACCCCATATCGATCATAGGAACGGCAGATCTTCATCGCAGGCTATCCTCTTCGGGCCGCCGACCATCGGTCATGCGGCGAGGGCGATGACGCGAACCACGTCACCGGGGAAAAGATCGTGTCGGATCCAACGCGGCGATCGCACCGACCATGTCATCCGTCGTCGGTGCGCCCTCCCGAACTTGCACACCGTGTCGGATGCCGCAGCGGCGATTTCCGTTCACATTGTGTACGAACAACAATCCGCCGGGCTCCATAATTCAAATCGATATCCAGATTATTTCGTGCGTTAGCGCGAAAAACAGGGCGAGCCGTGCTTACATGCCGCCCATTTGGGGTGGTGTTTGCGCCGGGCGGCATGGCGGTCGCGACCGCGCGACCGGGACGGCGCGATTTGGGTCATGGCACATTCCCTTTCGGCGCGACGGCCCTATGGTGCGCGCCTTTTCCTCAAGAGGTTCCACCGATGCGTTTCGCCCAACTGACCCGCCAGCCCGACGATCCCCTGTTGCGGATCATCGGCCAGCACGCCGCCGATCCCCGCAGCGACAAGATCGACCTGGGCGTCGGCGTCTTCCGCGACGAGGCGGGGCGGACTCCGGTGATGACCGCAGTCAAGGCGGCGGAGGCGCGGTTGCTGTCCGAACAGTCGACCAAATCCTATCTGGGGCCGGAGGGCGATGTCGGCTTCGTCCGGGCGCTGGCCGAGCTGGTGCTGGGCCAGGTCGTACCCGCCGACCGCCGGGTCGGGTTGCAGACGCCGGGCGGCACCGGGGCGCTGCGCCTCGCCGCCGAGCTGCTGGCGCGCGCGGGCGTGCCGCGCATCTGGATCGGCAGCCCGAGCTGGGCCAACCATGCCCCGCTGTTCAAGCAGGCGGGGGTCGAGCCCGCCCTGATCCCCTGCTACGACCTGACCAGCCAGCATTTCGACCTGGACGGTTTCCTCGCCGGTCTGGGCGGCGCGGCGCAGGGCGATGCGGTGCTGCTGCACGGCTGTTGCCACAATCCGATCGGGATCGATCCCGATGCGCAGGGCTGGGCCGCGATCGCGCAGCATGTCGCCGACCATGCGCTGCTGCCGGTGGTCGATCTCGCCTATCAGGGGCTGGGCGACGGATTCGATATCGATGCGGCAGGCGCGCGCACGATCCTGTCGGCGGTACCGGAAGCGCTGCTCGCCTATTCCTGCGACAAGAATTTCGGGCTGTATCGCGAGCGGACCGGCGCGCTGTTCGCGCTGTCGCCCGATGCCGATACGGGTGCAGTCGTGCTGTCCAACCTGCTGGCGCTGGCGCGCGCCAACTGGTCGATGCCGCCCGACCACGGCGCGGCGATCGTCCGCATCATCCTGGAGGACGCCGCCCTGACCCGCGAATGGCGCGACGAGCTGGAGGCGATGCGCCAGCGGCTCGCCAGCCTGCGCGCCGCCCTGGCGGCGGGCGGGCGGATCGGCGCGATCGACTTGGCGGCGGTCGCCCATGGCAAGGGCATGTTCGCCACCCTGCCCCTCTCCCCCAGCCAGGTCGCCTGGCTGCGCGACCGGCACGGCATCTACATGGCCGGATCGGGGCGGATCAACATTGCCGGGTTCAGCACCGCCGCGATCGCGCGCTTCCACGACGCGCTGCGCGATATGGTCGCGAACGAGGTCGCCTGATCCAGCGGCTCCCGCCGTTCGCTTGGGGCGGCGGGAGTCCCTTGGCCTTCGACTTCGCTCAGGCTGAACGGAGGTTTGGGCCAAGGTGCCATACGACGCCCCGTTCAGCCTGAGCGAAGTCGAAGGCCACGCGAACCTGCAAAAAGGGGCGCATCCGAACCACCGGATGCGCCCCTTTCAGGAAGCGGGCCGGATCACCCGGCCCGTCGCTTACTTGCCCAAGTGGACGAAGCGGTTGACGATATTCTCGATCCGCTCCTGACGGCCCGAACGCGGCTTGGGATCGATCGCCTTCTGCTCGGCGAGATCGGCGATCCCGGCCAGGTCGAGGCTGCCGACCTGCTGGCCGAACTCGCCGGTCCAGCCCGCATAGCGCTCGGCCTTGATCGCATCCAGGCGGCCGTCCTCGATCAGCGCGGCGGCGTTGAGCAGGCCCTTGGCCACCACGTCGATGCCGCCGACATGGCCATGGAACAGATCGACCGCGTCCATCGACTGGCGGCGCACCTTGGCGTCGAAGTTGAAGCCGCCGGTGGTGAAGCCGCCCGCCCGGATGATCTCGATCATCGCCAGCGTCAGTTCCTCGACCGAATTGGGGAACTGGTCGGTATCCCAGCCATTCTGGTGGTCGCCGCGATTGGCGTCGATCGAACCGAAGATGCCCAGCGCGCCGGCCGTCGCAATCTCATGCTCGAAGGTATGGCCCGCCAGCGTGGCGTGGTTCGCCTCGATATTGACCTTCACTTCGTTTTCCAGGCCATAGGCCTTCAGGAAGCCGTACACGGTCGCGGTGTCGAAGTCGTACTGGTGCTTGGTCGGCTCGTGCGGCTTCGGCTCGATCAGGATGGTGCCGGTGAAGCCGATCTTGTGCTTGTGCTCGACCACCAGGCTCAGGAAGCGGCCCAGATTGTCCAGCTCGCGCTTCATGTCGGTGTTGTGCAGCGTCTCATAGCCTTCGCGACCGCCCCACAGCACATAGTTGGCACCGCCCAGACGATGCGTGGCTTCCAGCGCGTCGCGGACCTGCATCGCGCCGAAGGCATAGACCTCGGGGTCCGGGTTGGTCGCGCCACCGGCGGCGAAGCGCGGATGGCTGAACAGATTGGCGGTGCCCCAGAGGAGCTTGCGGCCCGACGAGGCCTGGAGCTTTTCGAGATGATCGACCGCCTCGGCGAAATAGCGGCGATGCTCGGCAACGCCCTGCGCATCGGCCATCACGTCGACATCGTGGAAGCAGTAATAGGGCACGTCCAGCTTCGAGAAGAAGTCGAACGCCACTTCGCGCTTCTGCGCGGCCGCCGCGCTGTCGTTCGCGCCCGCATGCCAGGGGCGGTTGAAGGTGCCGCCGCCGAACACGTCCGACCCCGGCCAGCAGAAGGTGTGCCAGAAGCAGGCGGCGAAGCGCAGATGCTCCTCCATCGTCTTGCCCAGCACGACGCGGTTCTTGTCGTAGAAGCGATAGGCCAGCTCATTGTCGCTGTCCGGGCCTTCGTAACGGATCGTCGGGATGTCGGCGAAGAAATCGGTAGCCATTTAGAAGCTCCTCGGGGTGATACGGGAATAGCTGTCGCGGAAACGCGCGATCTTGGGGGCGAAACGCTCGGCGAGCGCCGCGTCGGGCGCGATGCTGTGGCTGACGGGCGGGGGTGCGCAGACCGCCTCGGGCGAGCCGCCATCGACCGCCAGCTGGGCGAGCCGCGCCGCGCCCAGCGCCGGACCGACCTCGCCGCCCTTCAGATAGACGAGCTCGACGTTCAGCGCAGCGGCCAGCGTCTGGCCCCAATAGGACGACCGCGCGCCGCCGCCGATGACCGCCAGCTGCGTCAGTTCGGTCCCGGCGTCGCGCAGCACCGACAGGCCGTCGGCCAGCGCAAAGGCCACGCCCTCCAGCACCGCCTGCGCCAGCCGCTCCGGCGTGGTGTCATGATCGAGGCCCAGGAACGCGCCCCGCACTTCCGCGTCGTTATGCGGCGTCCGCTCGCCCGACAGATAGGGCAGGAAGATTTCCGGGCCGCTCGCCGGGCCGACGCTTTCGGCGCGGGCGAACAGCTCGGCCGCGCCCGCCGCGCCGGTCAGCCGCGCGACCCAGTCGATACAGGCAGCCGCCGACAGATGCACCGACATCTGGTGCCACAGGTCCGGCAGACAATGGCAAAAGGCATGGACCGCGCCCGCCGGGTTGGGGCGGAAGTCCTTCGTCGCGGCAAAGATCACCCCCGACGTGCCCAGCGACAGCAGCGCATCGCCGTCCTTGACCACGCCGACGCCGACCGCTCCGGCGGCATTGTCGCCACCGCCGCCCGCGACCGGCACCCGGTCCAGCCCCCAGGCCTCCGCCACCTCGGCGCGCAGGCGGCCGGTCTGCGCCGTCCCCTCGACCGCCTGCGGCATCTGCTCGCGGGTCAGCCCGGTCGCGGCGAGGATGTCATCGCTCCATTCGCGCGCGGCGACGTCCAGCCACAGCGTGCCCGCCGCATCCGACACGTCGGACGCCTTCTCGCCGGTCATCCGCAGCCGGACATAATCCTTGGGCAGCAGGACGGTCCGGACCTTCGCGAACGTTTCCGGCTCGTGATGCGCGACCCAGAGCAGCTTGGGCGCGGTGAAGCCCGGCATCGCCAGATTGCCCGCGACCCGGTGGAGTTCGGGCGCCTTCGCCTCCAGCTCAGCGCATTCGGCATGGCTGCGCCCGTCATTCCACAGGACGCCCGGACGCAGGACCTGATCGTCCGCGCCCAGCAACGTCGCGCCGTGCATCTGCCCGGCCAGACCGATGCCGCGCACCGATCGGCGCACCGCCGGATCGATCGCGCGGACCGCCGCCGTCGTCGCCTGCCACCAGGCCTCAGGATCCTGTTCGGACCAGAGCGGGTGAGGCCGCTGCACGGTCAGCGCGGCGGTCCCCTGCCCCACCACCGCGCCATGTTCGTCCAGCACGACGGCCTTCACGCCCGAGGTGCCGATATCGATGCCCAGAAACATGGCCCGGTCCTTACTTCACGAATGGATCGATGGTCGGGATCGTGCCGTCCGGGTTGAACCTCAGCTCGGTCATCTTGACGTTGCGCAGGTGGTTCTTCCCCGACAGCTGGGTATCGGCGTAGAACAGCCACCACTTGCCCTTCCACTCGACGATCGAATGATGGGTGGTCCAGCCCTGCACCGGGCTCAGGATATGGCCCTTATAGGTGAAGGGGCCATAGGGGCTGGTCCCGATCGCATAGTTCAGGAAATGCGTGTCGCCGGTCGAATAGGTGTAATAATATTTGCCGTCGCGCTTGAAGACCCAGGATGCCTCGAAGAAGCGGCGGTCATGGTCGCCGCCCAGCACCGGCTTGCCCTGCTCGTCGAGGATGACGACGTCGCGCGGGGTCTCCGCAAAGGTCTTCATGTCGGGGTTCAGCTTGGCGATCTTGCCCGAAATCGCGGGCTGGTCGTCCTGCTTCAGGTCGGTGTCGCTGCCGTTCGGATCATATTTGCCGTCCTTCCAGCGCTGGAGCTGCCCGCCCCAGATGCCGCCGAAATACATATACGCCGTGCCGTTCGTATCCTGGAAGACGGCGGGGTCCATCGAGAAGCTGCCGGGGATCGCCTCGGGCTCGGCCTTGAAGGGGCCCATCGGGTTCTTCGAGGTGGCAACGCCGATGCGGAACGCGCCCAAGCCGTTCTTGTCCTTGGTCTTATCGCGTGCCGGGAAATAGAGATAATAGGTGCCGTCCTTATAGGCGGCATCGGGCGCCCACATCTGCTGCGAGGCCCAGGGCACATCCTTCACGTCGAGCGCGACGGGACCGACGGTGACCGGGCCGCCCGGCTCGTCCATGCGCAGCACGCGATAGTCGCGCATCGCGTACTGGTTGCCGAGATCGTCGTCCTTGGTTTCGGTCGGGATGTCGTGGCTGGGATAGATATACATCTTGCCGTCGCCCCAGACATGGGCGGAGGGATCGGCGGTGAAGATGTCGCGGACCAGCGGCTGCGACAGATAATGGCGGCCGTCGGGGGCGGTCGGGTTGGTGTCGTTGGACGTTGCGGCGGTTTCCTGCGCCGTGTTCCCGGCGTCGGTCGACGTTCCGCAGGCCGTCGTGCAAAGACTCAGCACGGCCACGCTGGCCATCATCAAGCGCTTCATCGCTTACCTCTCCCTTTCGCTCCATCTTCGGAGCTTTCGAGTAACGATAGCGCTATCAAGCGGAAGGATGCAAGGTCGGTTCATCGTTTTCCGGTGGCGACCCGACGTGGCCGTCGGCACCGCTGGGGCGGTCGGGCATTCGGGACCAGGCAACCCGCTCCACCCCGCTTGACAACACCCCGCCCCGCATAGTTGGTAACGATACCCGATACGGTGAACGAACAGACCGACATGCCCATGTCGGCGCAATCTCCAGGACAGAGGATGACCGCATGGCCCTTCGCCTTTCGCAGCCGCGCTGGCTGATCGCCGCCGGACTGGCGCTGCTTCCGCTCCACGCCGCGCCCGCCCAGATGGCCACCCAGGCCCCCGCCGTGGTGCCGGGCGCGAAGCCCGTCACGATCGAGCGGATCAAGGTCCATTCGCCCGCGATCGAAGGCAATCTGGAGGGCAACAGCCCCGACCGCGACGTCATCGTGGTGCTGCCCCCCGACTATGCCAGGGACAAGGCGCGCCGCTATCCGGTGGTGTATGCGCTTCACGGCTATTCGATCGGCGCGGACCAGTGGACGAAGGAAATCCATGTCCCCTCCTCGATCGAGGGCGCGTTCGCGCGCGGCGTTCCGCCGATGATCCTGGTCTTTCCCGACAGCCGGACGATGCACAACGGGTCGATGTACTCCTCTTCGCAGACGGTGGGCGATTTCGAGCGCTTTATCAGCCACGACCTGATCGCCGCGATCGACGCGCGCTATCGCACCATCGCCCGCCGCGAAGCCCGTGGCTTGGTCGGCCATTCGATGGGCGGATACGGCACGTCGCGGATCGGGATGAAGCATGCCGACATGTACGGCGCCATCTATATGATGAGCCCCTGCTGCCTGTCGCCGCGCATGATGGCGCGGCCCGAGGGGACCGACGAGACGCTGCTGACCGGCCTGGCCTCGCCGAAGGAGTCGGAAAAGCTGAACTGGGGCCAGCGCGCGATGCTCGCCGCCTCGGCCGCCTGGTCCCCGGATCCCAAGAACCCGCCGCTCTATCTCGACCTGCCGGTCAAGGACGGCAAGGTGCGCGACGACGTGATGGCCAAGTGGCTCGCCAACACGCCGCTGGCCTTTGTCGACCAATATATCACGCCGTTGCGCAGCTATCGCGCGATCGCGCTGGATGTCGGCTCGCAGGACGGGTTGAAGGCGGATGCGCAGGCGCTGCACGACACGCTCGACCGCTATGGCATCGCGCATCGGTTCGAGATTTACGAGGGCGATCACGTCAACCGGATCGGCGTTCGTTTCCAGGACAAGGTGCTGCCCTTCTTCGGAGAGATGTTGACGGCCAAGGGCGGCCGGTGATGCGCCCGTCGCGGCGCGGGGTCCTGCACGGGCTGACCGCCGGCGCGGTTTCGGGCTCGCTGGCGGGGCCGGTCGGCGCCCGTCCGGCGGCCCCGCCCGACCCGACTCACACCCTCTGGTATCGCCAGCCCGCCAAGGCCTGGACCGAGGCGCTGCCGGTCGGCAACGGGCGGCTGGGGGCGATGGTCTTTGGCGGCGTGGCGCGCGAGCGGTTGCAGCTCAACGAGGATACGCTGTGGAGCGGCGGCCCCTATGACCCGGTCAACCCCGCCGCCCGCGCCGCCCTGCCCCAAGTCCGCCGCCTGATCGCGGCGGGGCAGTGGAAAGAAGCGCAGGCCCTGGCCGACAAGGCGCTGCTAGGCACTCCGCGCACCCAGATGCCCTATCAGCCGCTGGGCGACCTGATCCTCAGCTGGCCGGGGCTGAGCGATGCCGATGCGACCGGCTATCAGCGGCAACTCGATCTCGACGCCGCGACCGCGACGACGCGCTTCTCGGTCGGCGGGGTGGAGCATCGGCGGACCGTCTTCGCCTCGCCGGTCGATCAGCTGCTGATGGTGCGGATCGAGGCGGATCGCCCCTTCGACCTCGACATCGCGCTGACCTCGCCGCAACCCGATACACGGGTCGAGGCGGCGGACATGCGGTTGACGCTGACCGGACGCAATGCCGATCATGCGGGGGTAAAGGCGGTGCTGCGCTTTGCCGCCCGGCTCCAGGCCCGGACCGTCGGCGGCCGGGTGACGGTGTCGGGCGACCGGCTGGCGGTGCGCGGCGCGCGTGCGGTGACGCTGCGGGTCGCGATGGCCACCAGCTATCGGCGGTTCGACGACCATGGCGGCGATCCGGTCGCGCTGACCACCGCGACGCTCCGCAAGGCCGCCGCCCGCACCGACGATCGGATCGCCGCCGACGCGGTGGCCGAGCATCGCCGCCTCTACAGGCGGGTCCGCCTCGACCTCGGCACCAGTCCGCAGGGTTCGCGCCCCACCGACGAACGAATCCTCGCCGACCGCGCGGTGGATGACCCGGCACTGGCGACCCTGTACTTCAACTATGGCCGCTATCTGCTGATCGCCTGTTCGCGCCCCGGCGGACAGGCGGCCAATCTGCAAGGGCTGTGGAACGAGAGCACGAACCC
Organism: Sphingomonas sp. NCPPB 2930; assembly: GCF_042867205.1. Lineage (NCBI taxonomy): Bacteria > Pseudomonadati > Pseudomonadota > Alphaproteobacteria > Sphingomonadales > Sphingomonadaceae > Sphingomonas > Sphingomonas sp. NCPPB 2930. Next base: position 88,184 of record NZ_JBHZQU010000005.1, read on the forward strand.
GCCCTGGGGCTCCAAATACACGGTCAACATCAACACCGAGATGAACTACTGGCCCGCCCAGCCGACGGGGCTGGGCGAATGCGTCGCGCCGCTGGTCGCCATGATCCGTGACCTGGCCGTCACGGGCGAGCGGACCGCGCGCGAGATGTATGGGGCGCGCGGCTGGGTCTGTCACCACAACACCGATCTGTGGCGCGCGACCGCCCCGATCGACGGCGCCTTCTGGGGCATGTGGCCGACCGGCGGGGCCTGGCTGTGCACCCATTTGTGGGAGCATTATGACTATGGCCGCGACCGGGCCTTCCTCGCCTCGGTCTATCCGCTGATGCGCGGGGCGGCGCTGTTCTTCCTCGACGCGCTTCAGACCGATGCCCGGACCGGGCGGCTCGTCACCAGCCCTTCGCTGTCGCCCGAGAACGAACATGCGCCCGGCGTCTCGATCTGCGCGGGGCCGGCGATGGATCAGCAGATCCTGCGCGACCTGTTCGATCAGGTGGCCCGCGCCGCCGCGATCCTGAACACCGACACCGCCTTCGCCCGGCAGGTTCGCGAGGCGCGCGCCCGCCTCGCCCCCGATCGGATCGGGCGCGATGGCCAATTGCAGGAATGGCAGGAGGATTGGGACGGCCGCGCCCCCGATCCGCACCACCGCCATGTCTCGCACCTCTATGCGCTGTTCCCCAGCGACCAGATCACCCCCGACCGCACGCCCGCGCTCGCCAGCGCGGCCCGCCGCTCGCTGGAGATACGCGGCGACCAGTCGACCGGCTGGGCCACCGCCTGGCGCGCGAACCTCTGGGCGCGGCTGCATGATGGCGAGCATGCGCACCGGATCATCGCCTATCTGCTGGGGCCGCAGCGCACCTATCCCAATCTGTTCGACTCGCACCCGCCCTTTCAGATCGACGGCAATTTCGGCGGCACGCGGGCGATGGTCGAGATGCTGATGCAGAGCCGCGACGACGAGATCCTGCTGCTCCCCGCCCTCCCCCGCGCCTGGCACAGCGGATCGGTCGCCGGGCTGCGCGCCCGCGGGCGGACGCGGGTCGATCTGGTCTGGCGCGAGGGTCGGCTGGTTTCGGCGACACTGACCGGCGATCTGGCGGGCAGGCGGACCGTGCGGCTGGGCGGACGCCGGGTCGAGGTGACACTCACCCCCGGCCGCTCTGTGCGCCTCGACGGCGCCGATCTGGCCTGACCGTCTTTCGGCGGCACAAATTCCCCGCTTTTTCAATCGCAAGGCGGTGGACAGCGGCAGTTTACTCGGACAAGATAAGACCAAGATCGAATATGGGGAGGATGGCCATGCGGCCTGTCATGAGAGCGGCGCTGGGGAATGCTGTCGCCCTGATCGCGCTGGCGATATCCGGCGTTCCGGCCAGCGCACAGGCCAGGGTCGATCCGCTCGCCCCGACCGGCCGCTGGAGCGCCAATCAGGACGGGCAGGCCGCACTGCCGCCGATGGGCTGGAACAGCTGGAACGCCTTCAACAGCGATGTCGACGAGGAGAAGGTCATGGCCTCGGCCCGGCTGATCCGGGAAAAGGGGCTGGCGGAGGCGGGCTATCGCTATATCAACATCGATGACGGCTGGTGGCTGCGTCGTCGCCAGCCCGATGGGCGCATGGTCATCCGCGCGGACAAGTTCCCTTCCGCCGCCGCCGGCCCCGACCAGCGGACCAGCTTTCGCCCGCTGACCGACCGGCTGCACGCCATGGGGTTCAAGGCGGGCATCTATTCCGATATCGGCCGCAACAGCTGCGGTCAGGTCTATACGCCGAGCTTCGCCAACCAGCCCGAGGGCACGGTGGCCGAGCGCGAGGTCGGGCTGTACGGCCATATCGACCAGGACATCGCGCTGTATTTCCGCGAATGGGGGTTCGATTACATCAAGGTCGACGGTTGCGGCATCCGGGGGCTGGGCAAGGATTCCGAGCATGTGCGCAAGGGCGATTATCGCGAGCTGACGCCGCTGATCGACATGAATTCGCTGGCGCGCACCGACATTCCGGGGGTCCGGGCGCTCTACGACCAAGTCGCCGCCGCGCTGCGCCGCGAGAATCCGGACGGCGACTATATCTTCTCGCTCTGCCTGTGGGGATCGTCCGACGTCCGAAGCTGGGGCAAGCAGATCGGCAATGTCTCGCGCACCAGCGACGACATCACCGCGCACTGGTCGCGGATGCTGACCAATTTCGATACCAGCGCCAGCCGCGCGCTCTATGCGCATCCGCATGGCTGGAACGACCCCGACATGCTGTTCGTCGGATCGGGCGATTTCGACGCGAACCACATGACCGAGGCGCGGTCGCATTTCGCGCTCTGGGCGATGATGAATGCGCCGCTGCTGATCGGGTTCGACCTGCGCAAGGCCAATGCCGAGCAGATCGCGCTGCTGGGCAACCGGGCGATCATCGCGCTCAACCAGGACCCGGCCGGGCATCAGGCAGTGCCCGCCTATCTGTCCGACGATGTCCAGATCTTCGTGAAGAGCCTGGCCAATGGCGACAAGGCGGTGGCGATCCTCAACCGGACCGCCAGCCCGGTCCAGCCCGTCCTGACCGCCGATCATCTGAAGCTGCGCGGCGACCGCCCGGTCGCGATGACCGATCTGTGGACGGGTCAGAAGAGCAGCTTTTCGGGTGAGACCAAGCTGACCGTCGCGCCGCACCAGACGCTGATCTACCGCGTCACGGGCGCGCACCGGCTGGCGAAGGGTCATTACCTCTCCGAAGCGCCCGGCGACGTGAACCCCGCCGAGGACGGCATCCGCACGCCCGAAGGCGATCCCACCATCCATCACGAGCTCAGCCCCTGGGGCGGCAGCAAGGGGCCGGGCGACTATCCGCAATATGCGGGCTGGGGCGGCGCGCAGGCGGACCGCACCCCCTTTGGCCGCCCCCTGCGGCTGGCGGGCAAGGGGTATGACACTGGGCTGGGCGTGCTGGCCAATTCGCGGCTGGAGGTGCGCAATCGCGGGCAGGCGCGCTTTGCCGCGACGGTGGGCATCGACGACTCCGCTACCGCGCGCGGGCGGCGCGTCGTGTTCGAGGTTTATGGCGATGGACGCCTGCTCGCCCGGTCCCGGCCGATGGCGCTGAACCAGGCCCCCGCCCCGATCGAGGCCGATGTGCGGGGCCGCGCGCTGATCGAACTGGTCGCCCGCGCCGATAGCGCTCCCGAGGCGGCCCTGCCGGTCGTCTGGGGCGAGGCGCGGCTGATCGACTGATCCATTTTGACAGGGGCGATCATGGCCTTGCCGGATCGGTTGGGCCATGCGACTGTCCCGCGCAAAGACTAAGGAGAGGGTGATGGAACCCAATGGAAAGGGGCCGATGCTGACCCGTCGTCAGCAGCTGGCCGGTATCGCGGGCGGCCTGGTTATGGGAGCGCTCCCTTCGCGTCTCGACGCGGCGGGTGACGAACCGTTGAAGGACCTGGCCGCGCAAAAGGGCGTCCTGTTCGGCACCGCGATCAGCGCGGGTCGATCCTCGCCGATGGCCGATCCCGGCTATGGCGCGCTGGTGGCCCGCGAATGCGCGGTCGTCGTGCCCGAGAACGAGATGAAGGTCTATGTCCTCGGCAACGATCCGCAGGCGCTGAACTTCGGTCCCGCCGACCGGATCGCGACGTTCGCGCAGGATCACCGCATGAAGCTGCGCGGCCACACGCTGCTGTGGAATTACGGCAAATATATCTCGCCCGCGCTTGCCCAGACGGTCGAGGCGACCGGGGCCGAGAAATGGCTGCGCGCCTATATCGCGAAGGTCGCGGGGCATTTCGGCGACCGCATCTATTCCTGGGACGTGGTCAACGAGACGATCGATCCCAAGACGGGCGAGGTCCGCGGCACGGTGTTCGACAAGGCGCTGGGCTTCGACGTGTTCAAGATCGCCTATGAGACCGCGCGCGAACACGCCCCCCATGCCCAGCGCGTCTATAACGACTATATGTCCTGGGAGGTCGGCAACGAGACCCACCGCGCCAGCGTGCTCCGCTTGCTCGCGTGGTTCCGCAAGGAGAATGTTCCCGTCGACGCGCTCGGCATCCAGAGCCATCTCGGCAATGACGGCAGCCATTCGCGCGTCCAGCGCGCCGAATGGAAGCGGTTCCTGGATGAGGTCGTCGCCATGGGCTATCGCCTGCTGATCACCGAGTTCGACATCAACGACCGCGAAATGCCGCGCGACGTGGCCCGGCGCGATGCGCAGACCGCCGCCGTCGCCAAAAGCTATCTCGACCAGATGCTCGCTTATCCGCAGCTCGACCAGCTGCTGTGCTGGGGATTGTGGGACAAGCATAGCTGGCTGAACGGCTTCGCGCCGCGCGCCGACGGCCTGCCCCAGCGGCCCCTGCCCTATGACGAGGCGCTTCGCCCTAAGCCGATGCGCGCCGCCATCGCCGACGCGCTGCGCGCCGCCCCCGTCCGAAAGGGAATCGCATGATCCGCCGCAGCCTGACCGCGCTCGCCCTGGCACTGGCCGTCACCGGTGGCGCCGCCGCGCAGACCGCCAGCTTCGACCGCTTCACCTATCAGGGCCGCTCGCTCGAACAGGTGAAGCCGAAGGCGGGCGAGTATCTCAATCCGATCGTCGCGGGCTATTATCCCGACCCCTCGGTGACGCGGGTGGGCCAGGACTATTACCTCGTCAACTCGTCCTTCGCGCATTTCCCCGGACTGCCGATCTTCCATTCGACTGACCTCGTCCACTGGACCCAGATCGGCAATGCGATCGACCGGCCGGGCCAGCTCGACTTTTCCGGTCGCGCCATATCGGAGGCGGTGTTCGCGCCCGACATCAGCTATCACGACGGCACCTTCTATATCGTCAACACCTGCGTCCAGTGCCGGGGCAATTTCGTCATCACCGCGAAGAACCCCGCCGGGCCCTGGTCCGACCCGATCTGGCTGCCCTTCGAGGGGATCGACCCCTCGCTCTATTGGGAGGGCGACCGCGCCTATATCGTCAACAATCGCGCCCCCGCCGAGCCGCCCCGCTATGACGGCCACCGTGCCATCTGGATCCAGGAATATGACTGGCGCGCAGGAAAAATGGTCGGCGAGAGCACGCAGCTCATCAACGGCGGCGTCGACCTGTCCAAGAAGCCGGTCTGGATCGAGGGGCCGCACATCTTCAAGAAGGACGGCTGGTATTATCTGACCGCCGCCGAAGGGGGGACCAGCGTCAACCATTCGCAGGTCGTTCTCCGCTCGAACCAATTGCGCGGCCCCTATGTCCCATTCGCGGGCAATCCCATCCTGACCCAGCGCGACCTCGACCCCGCCCGCCCGCATCCGATCAGCGCGGCGGGCCATGCCGAGCTGGTCCAGACCCAGAATGGCGACTGGTGGGCGACCTTCCTGGCGACGCGTCCCTATGCCGAGGATTATTACAATATCGGACGCGAGACCTTCCTGCTGCCGGTGACGTGGCGCGATGGCTGGCCGATCATCCTGGACAAGGGCAAGACGGTGCCCTGGACGCAAAAACGGCCCCCGCTGCCCGCCAGCCCGGCGCCCACGCTGCCGACCAGCGGCGACTTCGGCTATACCGACGAGTTCGAAGGCCAGCGTCTGGCGATGCAGTGGATCGGCATCCGGACGCCCCGAACGCCGTTCTACAGCGTGGCGAACGGCCGCCTGTCGCTGAATGGCGGCGCGGCGCTGGGCGACCGGAGCGGCGTGCCCGCCTTTGTCGGACGGCGGCAGCAGCATGTCGTCGCGGACGTCTCGACCACGCTGACCTTCGCCTCGACCACGAACGGCGCGCGGGCCGGGCTGGCGGCGATCCAGAACGACTATGCCTATCTGTTCTTCGGGCTGACCCGGATTAACGGACAGCCCCGGATCGCGCTCTATGCGCGGGAGGGTCGGAACACCCGCGACGAAACCGCGCCCGAAACGCTGATCGCCTCCGCGCCCTTCGCCGCCAAGGGGCCGGTCACGCTGACCATCCATGCCAGGGGCGGGACGATGAGCTTCGACTATCAGGCGGACGGGCGGACGGCGACGCTCAAGTCCGACATGGATGTCCGCTTCCTCAGCACCGCCAAAGCGGGCGGGTTCGTCGGCACGGTGATCGGCCCCTATGCGTATAGCCCACAATGACGGCGCGGCGGCTTTTCTCGCTTGCGCTCGGCGCGGCGCTGGCGGGGGTATCCGCCATGGCGGGCGGACAGGTCTGGCAGTCGGATCGCGGTGACGGCACCTATGCCAACCCGCCGCTTTATGCCGATTATCCCGATCCCGACATCATCCGGGTCGGGCGCGATTTCTATTTCATTACCACCACCTTCGCGAACGTCCCCGGCCTGACGATCATGACCTCGCGCGATCTGGTGAACTGGCGCTTCGTCGGCCATGTCATCGACCGGCTGGAGGGCTTGGCCGCCTATGAGCTGAAGGATGGCGGCGCCTATCGCAAAGGCATTTTCGCACCCAGCCTGCGCTACCGCGACGGGGTCTTCTATATCGCGGTGACGCCGGTGGGCGAGAAGACGCGCATCTATCGTTCGCGCGACATTCGCGGCCCCTGGGCGATGAACCGGATCGGCGAGGAAGCCTTTGATCCGGGGCTGTTCTTCGACACCGACGGCAGCGCCTATATCATGACCTCGGTGGGGTCGGACGGCACGACCACGCTGCTCAGCCTGGACCGCGACCTGCGCCGCGTCACCGACAAGCGCGTCGTCTATTTCAACAAGGGGGCCGAGGGGTCGAAGATCGTCAAGCGCGGCGATTTCTACTATATGTTCAACGCGATACCCCGTCGGCTGGGCATGACGGTGTCCCGCGCCAAAAGCCTGTTCGGCCCCTGGGAAACGCGCGACCAGATCGACGACAAGACGGGCGGCCATCAGGGCGCGATCGTCGACCTGCCCGATGGTCGCGACTATGGCTTCGTCATGGTCGATGCAGGCGCGATCGGGCGGATGACCAATATCAGCCCGGTCTTCTGGCGCGACGGCTGGCCCGTCTGGGGTACGCCCGACGCGCCCGGCCGCGTTCCCGCCACCGCGACCAAGCCGATCATGGGCCAGCCGATCCGCCAGCTTCCCGCCTCGGACGATTTTGCGGGCCGCACGCTCGGCCTGCAATGGCAGTGGAACCACAACCCCCTGCCCGACCGCTGGTCGCTGACCCAGCGGCCCGGCTTCCTGCGGCTGCGCGCCACCCAGGCCCCGGCGCTGTGGAGCGCGCGCAACACCCTACTGCAAAAGGGTCAGGGGCCGTTCGGACGCGGGGTCGTGGCGATCGATGCCTCGCACATCGTCGCGGGCGATCAGTGCGGCTTTGGCACCTTCGGCAAATATAGCGGCCATATCGCGGTCGGGCGCGGGGCCGATGGGCGGCTGACCCTGACCATGCGGGTGATCGAGGATGTCGCCGCCGACAAGGGCACGACGCAGAAGACCGATGTCCGCATCTACGCCCGGCCGGTCGCAGGGCAAAGGCTGTTCCTGCGCACCGACATGGACTTCCGCACCGACCGGGCGCGTGTCGCCTATAGTCTGGACGGGCGCGATTGGCAGGCGCTGGGCGGGGACTTCCCGCTGGCGTTCGACTGGCGGACCGGCACCTTCCAGGGACAGCAATTCGCGCTGTTCTGCTACAATCCGGGGGACAGGGGCGGGTGGATGGACGTGGACCGCTTTACGCTGTCGGGACGGTAGGTTGAAAGCGAATCCCTTGGCCTTCGACTTCGCTCAGGCTGAACGGCGGTGGAAAATGGGCGATCTGGATACCTCACGCCGTTCAGCCTGAGCGAAGTCGAAGGCCACGCCCCCCACCGGTCAGATCGTCGGCATCCCCCGCTCCACGATCTTGCGGATCAGGTCGCGGTGCTTTGGCAAACCCGCCAGCAATCGCCCGGTCTGCACGTCATTCTCCCGCCGCGCCCGCTCGGCGATCACGGTTTCGGCGTGGAGGCTGCCCGGCGCAATCTCGGTCCGCTGGCCCATGCCGTACAGGACATATTGATAGCTGGCCGAGGGGAAGACCTCTTCCACTCGGTCGAACTCGTCATGCATCCACGGCGTCTGGTATCGCCATAGCGCCATCAGCTCGCGCAGACGGTCGGGCATCGTCTCGGCCCGGCGATTGTCGCGCCAGAAATCGCTGTCGGTCCGCTGGGTCAGCGCATAATGCAGCTTCAGGAAATCGACGATCCGGCCCCAGCGATACAGGGTCGTGTCGTTGAACCGCCTGGCGACCGTGTCCATCACCTCGCGACAGGCGGGCATCTGCTCGGCGATCAGCTTGGCGGACAGCTCGATCAGCACGATCGCCGAGGCCTCCAGCGGTTCGAGGAATCCCGCCGCCAGCCCGACGGCGACGCAGTTGCGTTCCCAGAAGCGCGCCCGGTGGCCCGCGCGGATCTTCAACTCGCGGACGGGCAGGTCCCGCCCCGCCTCGCCCAGATAGGCACGCAGTTCACGTTCGGCGGCATCGCGGTCGATATGGCTGTTCGAAAAGACATGGCCCACCCCGCGCCGGGTCGGCAGGCCGATATCCCATATCCACCCCGCCGACTGCGCGGTCGAGATGGTGTGCGAGGCGATCGGCGCCTCGGGATCGTCATAGGGCACTTGGATGGCCAGCGCCGTGTCGCAGAACAACACGTCGTTCAGCGGCTGGAACGGCACCCCCATCGCCTCGCCCAGCAACAGCGAGCGGAAGCCGGTGCAGTCGACGAACAGGTCGCCCGCCACTTCGTCCGCCTGCGCCGTGCGGACCGCGCGGATGTCGCCGCCCTCGGTCAGCAGCACCTCCTCGACATCGGCGAGCACATGCCGGACGCCCAGCGTCTCGCAGCAATGGCTGCGCAGAAAATCGGCGAATTTGCCCGCGTCGAGATGATAGGCATAATTGGCCAGCGCGTCATATTCGGGTGTCGCGATGGTCTTGGGCGCCAGCCCCGCGTCACAGATGCGCCCCTGCGGCGTGACCGCGTCGCAAAAGCTCCCCTCGCCCTCGCCCGCCAGCCAGTGCGAGGCCAGGTTCACCTGCGCAAAGCCCTGCGGCAGCATCAGCGGGTGGTAATAGCCGTCATCCGCCGCGCCGGTGGTCCAGCGGTTGAAGCGCGCACCCTGCTTGAACGAGGCGTCGCACTGGCGGAAGAATTCGGTCTCGGACACGCCCATCCGCTTCAGCGTGGTGCGCAGCGTCGGCCAGGTCCCCTCGCCCACCCCGATGATCGGGACGTTGGGAGATTCGACCAGCGTAACGGTGAAGCCATGCGGCCGCCGCCCCTGATGCCGGGCGGCGATCACGCCCGCGGTCAACCAACCGGCGGTGCCGCCGCCGACGATCACGATATTCTGGACGGGTTGAACCATGGTGTCAGAAGGTCCGATTGGACGCGGGGATGTCAAGCCGAAGCCCGGCATCCCCGCCCCTGGCCATCGTCAGAAGCGATAGCGCGCGCCGACGGTGAAGCGGCGGCCATAGTCGAACACGTCGAGCAGCTGGTTCTTGAACCGGCCATGCGTGCTCTGCTTGTTGTTGTTCAGGTTCAGGATCTCGCCGAAGATCGAGAAGTTCTTCGACACGTCATAGCTGCTGGTCAGGTCGACCTGGAAGCTCTGGTTCACGAAGGTCGGCTCGGCACCATAGGAGCCGGTATTCTGGTTCTGGCTGAACGCCAGCAGATACTCGTCGCGCCAGTTGAGCGCGGTGCGGAACTGGAAGCCGTTCTTGTCATAGAAGCCGACGAAGTTGGCCGAATTCGCAAGCCCCGTCACCGCAAAGCCGCTCTGCGAGACGTCCTTGGCGTTGTACGGCTTGTTGGTGTCGACCAGCGTGGCATTGGCCTGGAAGCCGAAGCCGCTGTCGCCGAACACCTGCTGCCAGGCGATCTCGACGCCGCGCACGGTGGCATCCGGGCCGTTGATCGACTGCGAGATGGAGAAGACGGCAGGCTGGCCGGTGGTCGGGTCGACCACGCCGTTCACCGTCTGGCGGGTCACGCCGTTGACGATGAAGTTGCTGACATTCTTCAGGAAGAAGTCGACCGACAGATAGGAGTTGCGCTGATAATACCATTCGGCGGCCAGATCATAATTGTCCGCCAGATAGGGTTTCAGCTGCGGGTTGCCGCCGCTGCCCGACAGCGCGCCGACACGCTGGCCGTTGCCGATGCTGAGCACCGGGCTGAGCAGCGTCAGGCCCGGACGGGTCAGCGTGCGCGACGCGTCGAAGCGCAGCTGCAGCTTGTCGGTGACCTCCAGACGCAGGTCGAGGGTCGGCAGCATATAGGAATAATTGTTGCGGCCGACGACCGGCTGGGTCTGGGTGAAGTCGATCGACAACAGGGTCGGGTCGGCGGCGCTGCGCGTGATGGTGGTCGGCTGGCGACCCTGCCCGGCCGAACTGAGATGCGTGTTCTCGTTACGCAGACCCACCGCGATGTGCAGCGGCATGCTGGCGACCTGCGCTTCGATCTGCGCGCTGAAGAACAGCGACCAGGTCTTTTCCTGGATGGTGCGGACCGAGTTGGGATCGATCGCCTGATCGAACGCGCCGGTAAAGCCGTTGACCCCGCCGCCATAGTTGAACCCCGGCACGGTCTGCGCCTGCGGGTTGCCCAGGCTGGTCAGATAATTCTGATAGGCCTGCGGGCTGTAGATCAGGACCGATGGCGGCAGGCCGCCCTGGAAGCCGGGGATGAAGTTGTTGAGGCTGATCGAGCCTTGGTACAGGTTCGACGGCAACGGCGCGATGCCCGAGGTGCGGCCCGACGGCGAACCGTAACCGGCATAGGCCTGCCAGTAATTGTTGGTGAAGGTGCTGGCATTCTGCTGGTAGAATTTGTCGTCGACATACTGACCGCCCGCCTTCAGCGTCAGATTGTCTTCCTTCCAGGTGGCGACGGCGCGGAATTGCTTCAGCTCGTCGGTGTTCTTCTGGGTCTGGAGCACGGTCACGTGCGAGCCGATCAGCGACTGGTCCGCCCAGCGCGCGCCGTCGCCGGCGGGGCCGAAATTGCTGATCGTCGGGAACGCCTTGTTGCTGTCACCCGTGATGTTGAAGCCCAGATTGGTGCCCAGATTGCCGCCGTAACCGATGTCGCCATTGCTGCTGCCCACGACGCCGCCGGGGTTCAGCCAGCTCTTGGCATAGGCGCCATCCGCCTCGACGGTCAGCTTGGGGCTGACGTCCCATTTGACGTTCAGGCCGGTCTGGTTGGTCTGAAGCACCTGCTTGTTGATCGCGGAGGTGAAGTCGGTCGGGGTGCCGGTCTGGGTGAAGCTGACCGCCGTACCATTGGCGTCCTGCTTCACGTTGCGCAGGTCGCCCTGGTTGAACCACACGCCGAAGCCGAACACGTCGGTCGTGATCGTCTGGCGCGAATAATTGTTGTCGAGGGTCAGCATCACGTCTTCGGACGGATGCCATTGCAGCGCGACGCGACCGTCGACGCGCTCGTCCTTGGTCCGCTGCTGCTCGGCGCCATATTGCTGCGGGAACCAGCCGGTCAACGTGCGCTGGTCGGACGCCGCCGCCGTGCCGTTGGTGGTCGGCGCGCAGCTGGTCGCGGTGCTGCCCGACAACTGGCAGGGCGCGAAATTGCCACCCGGCCAGCCCGACACGAAGACGCGGTTGGTATCGGTATCGCGGCGGGTGTAGATGAAGCTGGACAGAATGCCGATCGTATCGTCGGCAAAGGTGTCGCTGACCAGCGCGCCCAGCGTCGGGGTGACATGGCCCGAACGGTCCTGGAGCGAGCCCGAGGCGCTGACCGCCGCGCGGAAGCCGGGATGGTCGAACGGCTTGGGGAACTGGATGTCGACGGTCGCGCCGATCGAGCTGGAGGCCAGCGACACGTCCGGCGTCTTCAGGACGCTGATCCCGCCGATGAAGTCCGAACCGACGGTGCTGAAGTCGATCTGGCGGCCGCCCGCGGCAGTCGAGATGCGACGGCCGTCATAGAGGGTGGTGTTGAAGTCGCCGCCAAAGCCGCGAACCGTGATGCCGGTCGGCTCGCCGCGCGAACCGTTGCGCTGGATCGAGACGCCGGGAAGACGCTGGAGCGACGCCGCGACGTTGGAGTCGGGGAATTTGCCGATATCCTCGGCAGAGATGGCGTCGACCACGCCGGTCGCGGTCCGCTTGATGTCGAGGTTGCGCTGGAGCGAGCTGCGCAGGCCGGTGACGATGATCTCGGCGGAGCTCGCCTCGCCCGAGGGCGACGGAGCATTGTCCTGTTCGCTGGGCGCGGTCGCCTGATCCTGCGGCGTGCCGGCCTGCTGCGCGGTGGTGGCGTTGGCCTGAACGGGCGTATCGGGACGGACGGCACCCGGCGCGGCGGTCTGCGCATAGGCGGTGCCGGGCGCGAGAAGCGCTAACGCCATCAACGGCGAGACGCCGCCCATCAGTGCACGGCGTGAAACCAGTGCGGCAACAGAAACAGTGCGAGACACCATTTTCCCCTCTCCTTCAATCTTTTATCACCGGGGCCGCTAGCGTTATGCCGCCATACCGCCCTTTCGATACGCTTATGCTACTCCTATGATAGCGCTATAACAAGCCATTTGTCAGAGCGACGGGGCCGCGTTATGCCCACCCTTGACGAAGACCTTGGGAACCGAACACAAACCGGGCTTCGACGCCGCTGTCGGCCAGCCGGACGACGCGGGGCGAGAGGATGCGACGCGAAAGGATTGCCCGTCATGGCCGATATGGAATTGCTCGACAGCGCACGGCATGCCGCGCTCCGCGTCTCCGCCGCACCCGACCGAAACCGCCATTTCGTGCAGTTGGTGGCCGATGAATTCCTGCCCGCCGCGCTCCATTATCCGATCCTGTTCGCCCGTCATCCGGAAACCGGCGACCTGTATCCCGGCGCGTTGATGGGGCTGGTGCCGGAGGAAAATCTCTGCCTGGGCGCGAACGGGACGCTGACCGGATACCGCGCCGCCGATCTGGAAAGACAGGGTTTCTACGTCTCCGGCGAGAATATCGCGATCGATCCGGGCCATGCCGCGCTCGGCCAGGGCGAAGGGGACCCGATCTTCGAAAAGGACGGCGACGCCGCCCCGGCGTTGCAGCGGATCCAGGCCGCCCTGCGACGGCTGCACCGGGGGCTGCCCGAGACCGAGGCCTTTGTCGGCCGCCTGCTGGCGCACAAGCTGATCGAGCCGATCGACCTCAGCTTCCGCTTCGACAATGGCGAGAGCCTGCGGCTCGACGCGCTCTATACGATCAGCCTCGATGCGCTGCACGACCTGCCCGACGAGGCCGCACTGGCGCTGTTCCGGTCGGGCGACCTGCAACTCATCTATGCGCAGACCGCATCAGTCCGACATATCCCGTTCCTCGCGCGGCGGCGCAACGACCGGCTGAGCGGGCTGGCGGCATGACCGACGCGGCGGTCGAGATCGATCGCGCCGCGCTCGACGGATATGACGCGTTTCGGCATCTGGTGACCGAACCCTGTCGCCCCGCGATCATTCGGGGCGCGGCCGATGGCTGGCCGTTGCGGAAGGCGGCCAGCGCGGCGACGCTGGCCGGGTATCTGGCGGGCTTCGATGCGGGACGACAGGTGGAGGCCTTTATCGGCCCGCGCGCCATCGCCGGGCGCTACAGCTATAGCGACGACCTGACCGGCTTCAATTTCCGCCGCGAGACGATGACCCTGCGCGCCGCGATCGAACGGCTGACGAGCGGGGAGGAGAGGGACGAGAGCCTCTATATCGGATCGGTGCCGACCGAGGCGGTCCTGCCCGGACTGGCGCAGGCCAACGCCCTGGCCTTCGCGCCGCCGGGCGTGTCGCCGCTGATCTGGATCGGCGATGCGTCGACCGTGCCCTGTCATTACGACATGATGGACAATATCGCCTGCGTCGTGGCGGGGCGGCGGCGGTTCACCCTCTATCCGCCCGATGCGATCGGCGACCTCTATGTCGGGCCGATCGACCATACCATGGCGGGCCAGCCGATCGCGCTGGCGGTCGAGGCACAGAGCGGCGATCCGCGCTATCCCCGGTTCGAGCAGGCCCGGCACCGCGCGATCATGGTCGAGCTGGAGGCAGGCGATGCACTCTACATGCCCAAGCTCTGGTGGCACCGGGTCGAGGCGACGGGGACGCTCAACATCCTGGTCAATTACTGGTGGGACGCGTTTCCGGTCAGCCCCGACCAGCCCTTCGCCGCACTGCTCCTCGCCATGACCGCCATCGCCGCACGGCCCGAAGCGGAGCGCGCGGCTTGGCGTGCGTGGTTCGATCATTACGCGTTCCGCCCCGATGGGCATCCGCTGGCACATCTGCCCGAGGAACGACGCGGCGTGCTGGGCGCGGCCCCGGAAAATACCGGGATGCTGCGCGCCCATGCGATGCGATTGCTGCGCGGCGGCTAAGCCGTCAGGGCAGGACTTCGATACCCTCGATCACCACCTCGGGATCGACCAGCCAGAGCGTGATACGATGCCGCCCCGCCGCGACGTCCGGCAGGGTCGTCGTCGCGACCCTCCGGTTCTCGATCACCGAACGGTCCCAGGTGGCGGGCGTCTCATCGGCCATCAGGTTCAGGATGACGGGGGCGCCGTCATCGACCGACACCGCGATCCGGTGCCGCCCGCCGCCGCGCACGTCCAGTCCCGGCGCCGCGACGATCGCGAGCTTGAGCGGCCCGGCGCGCTCGGTGGCCAGGTCATAGACGAGGTGCGGGCTCGCCCCGCCCGGTCGCTCGATGGTCGGCGCGGTGGTCGGCGTGGCGATCATCGCGGCCCCCTCGGCGGTGAAGTTCGCGACACGCTGCCACCTGATGCCGCTGCCATCGACCGCCCGGCCCTGATCGGCTGCGATCCGCTGCACGGCACGGGGCGGCGCGGGTGGCAGGGGGAGCGGCGCGGCGACGGTGGCAAGCGCGGGCATCGCGTCGCTGTCGGGCTGTTGCCAGCCGGTATAGCCGATATGAGTCTGCGCCATCATCGCGGGCCATTTGCCGCCCGCCGTGTCCACCTCGTAACGGCGGCGGATCGCGGCGTCGCGCGCGAAGAAGCCCCGCGCTGCGGCCGCCATCTTCTCCGCCGTCTCCGCATCGCCCGCACTGGCGGCGGCGCGGTTGGCGGCGACCGCCTGATACAGCCGATGCAGGTTCGTCATCGCCTCGATCCGGTGCAGCACCAGTTCGTAATAGGCGTCGCGCCGGTCGGCGGGGATCCGCGTCTCGAGCTTGCGGGCAGCCGCGTCGAGCGCGTTCCACTCGGCCAGCACCCGCGCCCATTCGCCGCCCTGATATTCATAGCTGGTGGCGTCGATCAGCTCGGGCTTTCGACGGCTGGCGAGTTGGCCATAGCGGCGGATCAGTTCGCCGATCTGCGGCCCCTGCGCGGCCCCAAACTGCTGCGTCGCCCAGCGCACCGGATAGCCCTGCATCGCGGACAGGTCCATGCGGTCCGGGTTCCACGCCATGTCCAGGAAGAAGCTGGTCGGATATTCCATCGGCTTCAGGTCACCGACATTGACGATCCACAGCCGGTCCGCGCCATATTGGTGCGCCATCGTCATCTGCTGCCACACACGCGGGATCGCATTGGTGTCCAGCCACTTATAGTTGCGCGGACCGCCGACATAATCGAAGTGATAATAGACGCCCGATCCGCCGACACGCGTCTCGCCAATCGGAGGCAGGCGGCGGATATTGCCCCAATTGTCGTCGGCGAACAGCAGGGTCACGTCGTCGGGAACGCGCATCCCCTTGTCGTAATAATCCTGCACCTCCTTGTAGAGCGCCCAGACCTGCGGCGTCTGCGCGGCCGGGCGTCCGGTCACATCGGCGATGATCCTGCGCTGGTCGGTGACGATCCGTTCGAGCAGCTCGGTCGCGGTCCCCTCGGTCATCGGCTCGTCGCCGTCGCCGCGCATACCGATCGTCACCGGGTCCTCCGCCCGACCGCGCCGCTCTATCCCGAAGCGCCAGAATTTGCGGAGTTCGTCGGTATTCTTCGTATAGTCCCACGCGCCGCCGCCCTGCCGCTTCCACTCGATCTGCGCGCGCTGCATCGGTTCATGGTGCGAGGTGCCCAGCAGCACCCCCATCTCCTGCGCCAGCGGCGCGGTCGCGGGGTCGTCCTGCCACAACGACTTGCCCCACATGGCGGGCCACAGGAAATTCGCCTTAGAGCGGAGCAGCAGGTTGAACACCCGCTCATAGGCCCGGTGGTTGATCCCCCCGAAGCTCTTGCGCGCCCAGCCGCCAAATGCGGGCTCCTCGTCGTTGATGAAGATGCCGCGATATTTGACCACCGGATGATCGGCGACGCGTCCCGCCGTCAAATAGAGCGTCGGATGGCGCTGCGCCGGAACGTCGGCCCACCAGGTCCAGGGGCTGACCCCGGCCTTCGCGCTGATGTCGTACAGGCCATAGATGGTGCCGCGCCGATCCGCCCCCACGATCACCAGCGCCCGCGCGACGCCCGGCATCGGGTTGTCGACCACCTGCTCGACATAGCCCTCCCATTGCCCGGCCAGGCCAGTGACGTCGATCCGTCCCGCCTTGACCAGCGCGTCCACGACCGCGCTGTGCCCCAGCGTCCCGGCAATGACGGTCGCCCCGCCCGCCGCATCCCCCGCCAGCCGGACATCGCCGCCGCCCACCGCCTTCAGGTCGGCGACCAGATCGGTGGCGGCGCGGCGGACGCCGGGCTCGTCCCCCGGATCGACGACCACCGTCGCCACCCGCCCCGGCGCCAGCAGCGACAGGGCGCCCGCCACGTTCCGCTCGCAGGCGACGACCGGTCCCGCACAGGCCGGACGGGTGGCGGCCGCAGCGGCGGCGCCGGGGATCAGCGCGACGAGCGCGGCGGACAATAGCAGGGGGTTCATCGTCTCTCCGGTCTCCCCGTCGTGCAGGACGACCGGGACTATTTTCGTTTGTCTCGCTTACTGTTATCGCTCACAAACCGCAGGCCGCAAGCGTGGATGCGACAAAGAGAGGATCGGGCATGAAGCACTGGACGATGGTGGCCGCGACGGCCGTGATGATCGCGACCGGCGTCCAGGCGCGCGACACCCGCTGGACCCCCGCCTGGGGCTCGTCCCAGGTGCGGGTCGAGGGGGCCAATGCCGACAGGGTGGCCAAGTCCGGTCCCGTCACGATCCGCCAGATCGTCCGCCTGACCGCCGGCGGCAGGGTGCTTCGCCTTCGCCTGTCCAATGTCGCGGGCACCACCCCGCTTCATATCGGCGCGGCGAGCATCGGCCTGACCGCGCCCGGCCGGTCGGACGTCGCCACGCCGCTGGCGGTGACCTTCGACGGCGCGGGCGAGGTCGTGGTGCCGCCGGGGGCCGAACTCTATTCGGACGCGATCGCCCTGCCGGTCGCGGCGGGCGGCGATGTCGCGGTCAGCCTCTATTTCCCCGATCCGGTGACGACCCCGACCGGCCATACCGGCGCACGCTCGACCACCTTCCTGATCGCCGGAGACGCCACCGCCCGGCCCGCCCTGCCCGATGCGCAGAAGATCGGCGGCTGGTGGGCGCTGTCCGATGTCGAGATACGCGACGCGGCGCAGACCGCGACTATCGTCACCATCGGCGACTCGATCACCGACGGCTATGGCATCAAGGACGACAGCAACACCCGCTGGCCCGACGATCTCGCGCAGCGGCTGGCGGTATCGCCCGCCACGCGCCGCTTCTCGGTGGTCAATGCCGGGATCGGCGGCAACCGGATGCTGCTCGACGGGATCGGCCCCAATCTGATGGCGCGGTTCGACCGCGACGTGATCGCGCGACCGGGCGTCAGCCATGCCATTCTGCTGGAAGGGGTCAATGACCTGGGCGTGCTGACCCGCGAGCATCCGGTCGACGCCGCGACCCATCAGGCGATGGTGCGCCGGATCACCGGCGCCTATCGCCAGCTGGCCGAACGCGCCCATGCGCATGGCATCCGCCTGATCGTCGGGACGATCACGCCGTTCCAGGGCAATGATTATTATCATCCCGGCCCCGAGACCGAGGCGGACCGGCAGGCTATCAACCGCTTCATCCGCACGTCGGGGCTGTTCGACGGGGTGATCGATTTCGACCGGGCGGTGCGCGATCCGGCCAGGCCCGACCGGCTGCTGCCCGCCTACGATTCGGGCGATCATCTGCATCCCAGCATGGCGGGCTATCGCGCCATGGCCGAGGCGGTGCCGCTGTCGCTGTTCGCGGCTCCGCGCCGCTGATCAGAAGGCGGCGTCCAGCCCGATGCGCAGCGTGCGGGGGCGCAGCGGCGTCACCTGGTCGCGCCCGGTGGCGAAGGGCGTGCCGAGCGCGAAGCGATTGCCGCGCACATCGGCCAGGTTGGTGACGCTGGCGGTCACCCCGATCGCGCCCAGCCCCAGCCGCGCGGTCAGCCCGCTGTCGAGATAATCGCCCTGGCGCTCGCCCAGGATCGGCCCCACGCCCAGCCGGGACGCCCCGACATAGCGCAGCCAGCCATCGACGCGCAGGTCGCGCCCGCCCGCCAGCATGCGGCGATAGACCAAGCCCGCGCGCGTGGTGACCCGCGCGATATTGGGAATCTGGCTCAACCGCGCCAGCACCGCCGCGCGCGCCGCCGCCGGATCGCCGGCAAGATCCTCGGCCAGCGCGAAGACGCGGGTGCTCGACGGCTCGTCGATCCGGCTGTCATTATAGGACAGCGCCCCCTCGACCCGCAGCCCCTCGGCCAGCCGCGCGCCGACCAGCGCCTCGATCGTCCAGAGCTTTCCGTCGCCGATATTGGCGGTGCTGGGCAGGCCGCCGGAATCGATGAAATCGGCCTGGATGTCGCGCCACGACGTGTGGGCCAGCGTGATCGACCCGTCGAACCGGTCGCGCCCCGGCCGCCCGGTCCGCAACCCCGCCTCGATCGTCGCCACCCGATCGTTGCGGAACCTGCGGACCACCGGCCCCTCGATGGTCAGCCCGCCGGGACGAAATCCCTGCTGATAGCGCAGGAAGAGCTGCGCCCGCGGCGTCAGGTCGATCAGCGCGGAGGCGGCGGGCAGCAGGATCGTCTGCGCGCGCCGCGCCGTCACATCCTGCAACCGCGCCAGCGCCTGCACCGACAGGGCGGAAGGCAGGTCCTCGCCCGCCCCGTCGAGCACCGAATGGGTGACGCGCAGCCCGCCCGTGGTGAGCAGGCCGGGGAGCAGCCGCACGCTCGCCTCGCCATAGAGCGTCGCCTCCTCGACGCCGTTGACCACGCCGGTCCGCGCGACCAGCGCGCCGGGCTCGCCGAACAGGCGGGTCAGCCGGGTGCGGTTATGGACATAGCTGAACCCCGCCAGCCAGCCCGACCCATCGGGCGACGACTGCCACAGCCGGGTCTCGTTCGCCTGCATCCGGGTGACATTGGCCTGGGCGAACAGCTGGACCGGCCCGCCCGGCGGGGTCGCGTCATAGCGTTCCATCAGGTCGTGCGCGGTGATGCCGCTGCTCGAACGGAACCGGACGCGTCCCAGGCGGCCCGACAGGACCAGCTGGGCCTGGCCGAAATCGGCGGAAAAGCCCTCCGCCACCGGCGCGGCGCGGGTCAGCGGGGGGCCGTCGCGATCGGCATATTGGCTGTCGGCGCCGCGTATCCGCTGGCCGATCCCGATCGCCTCCACGCTCCAGCCGCCGCCCAGGTCAAGCCGCGCGGCGGCGCGTCCGCCTTCGATCCGGGTGCGGTTGACATCGGTCCGGCCGAGCAGCGGCTTGTCGATATAGCCGCCCTCGCTCGCGGTATCGGCGACGATCCGGATCGCCAGCCGGTCGGCGATGACCGGCATGTTGAGCACCGCCTGCGCATCCACCCCCGGCGCGCCCCGCGCGGTGGCCGACCCGCCCAGCATCACCGATCCCCCGGCCCGCGTCGCATCGGGCGCATTGGGAACCAGCCGGATCAACCCGCCCAGCGACCCCGCGCCGTACAAGGTCCCCTGCGGCCCCTCCAGCACCTCGACCGCCGCCAGATCGGCGAGCCGCAGATCGGGGTCAGGCGCATTGTAGCTAAGCCGCAGATCGCCGAAATATTGCCCCACCGTCGCCTGGGTCGGGCCGGTGAAGCTGGAGTCGGCGATGCCCCGGATGAACAGCTTGTTGCGTCCCGGACCCAGATAGGTCGAGGCGATCACGGTCATCCGGTCCGCCAGCTTGCCCGTGCCGCCCGCGCCGCCGAGCTCCAGATCGCCGCCCGCGACCTGCACCACCTGCCCCGCGAAATGATCGCGGGTCGTGTCGCGCTTGCTGGCGGTGACGACGACATCGCCGTCCGGCACTTCCGGCGGCGGTGGCGGCGGCGGCGCGGACCGGCGGCGATGCGGGATCGCGATCCGGGGCCGCGCCCTGGGGAGCAGCCGCCAGCTGCCGGGGCCGAGCGCCTCGACCCGCGCATCGCTGCGCTCGGCGATCAGCGCCAGCGCCCGCTCCACCGACATGCGGCCCCGCAGGGCGGGCAGCGCGCGGGACCAGAGGCGCGCATCGGGCACCACGATATTGGCATGCGCCCTTTGCCCCAGCGCCATCACCTGGGTCGCGACGGTCCCGCCGGGCAGGTCGAGGGGCAGGCGCTCGGCCGCCGTCGCCGTCGTCGCGCAAGCCGCGACGGTCGCCGTCAGGACCGCGAACCCCGCCCCCGATAATCTCACCCGCGCGGTTCCAGCATCCACCCGGCCGCCTGGCGACGGACCCGCACGTCGAGCAACCGGCCCAGCAGGTCGGGCTGCTCCCGCACCGCGTCCAGCTCGATGGTGCCGCGAAATCCCCGGTCGGCAATGGCGGGCATGACGGCGACCGGCTGGCGGAGGAAGCGCGAGAGGTCTTCGGCGACCTCGGCCAAAGGCGCCCCGTCATAGGCCAGCCGCCCCTGCCGCCAGCCGCCGACCTGTTCGACCGCGACCGGCTGGCGGATCAGCCGATCCCCCTCCGCCACCACCGCCTGTCCGGGGGTCAGGCGAAGTGCGGCACCCTTCGGATCGACCATGACGGCGCCCTCGGCCACCGCCACCCGCATGGCGCGCGCGCCCAGCCTGACGTCGAAGACGGTGCCGAGATCGGTCAGCCCGATGCCCCGCGCCTCGACCGCAAAGGGATGCGCGGCGTCGTGCCGCACCTCGAACAGGGCCTCGCCCCGGTCGACCACGGCGCGGCGTCGATCCGCCCGGTCCAGCGTGACGCGCGATCCCCCGGCCAGCATGATCCGGCTGCCGTCGGGCAAGGCGATGTGCCGCATTTCCCCGGCCGCGGTCTCGACGGCATAGGGCTGCGGCCGGTCGAGCCAGAGCGGGACGCCGACCATCCCGACCAGCGCCGCCGCGACCGCGCCGCCGATCCAGCCCAGCGGTCGCCACCGCCGGGCGGGCATGACGGGTTCGTCGTCGACGACGACCGGCGCCGCCATGACATCGGGATGCGCCGCCAGCGCGTCCGCCGCATCCAGCAGCATCGCCGCGGCGCGATCATAGCGTCCGGCATGATCCGGATCGGCCTCCAGCCAATCGGTGAAGGCGTCCCAGTCGGCCGATGCCGGATCGGCCATGCGCAGCGCCCAATCGATCGCGACCGTGTCGATCGTCGCATCGGGCGGGGATTGCGGGGGCTGGCTCATCCAATCTGTTCCTTGAGCGCGGCGAGCGCGTGCGCCGCCATGCGAAGATCGCTTTCGACGGTGCTGATACTGATGCCGAGTTCGGCGGCGATCTGCTTTTGCGGCACCCCCTCCACCCGTGCGCGCCGGAACACCAGCGCGGGCCGCTCGCCCAGCGCCGCCAGCGTCGCGGCGATCCGCTCGGCGGTCTGGCGCGCGACCACGGCGCGTTCGGCGGCGGGGGCGTCGGTATCGCCCGCCTGCTGCCCCTCGGCCCAGTCCCGCTCGCGCCGCTCGGCCTGTCGGCTGGCCCGGTAACGATCGATCATCAGCATGTCCGCCGCGCGGTAGAGATAGGCCAGCGGATTGGCGATCGGCCCGTCCATCCGCCCCGACACCTTCAACCACAGGTCCTGGACCAGATCCTCGGCCGCGTCGCCCGCCCCGCGCGCGCCCAGAAAGCGCACGAGCCTGTCGCGATTGGCGAGGAAGACGGCCTCGATCCCGGTGGGCGGCATGCTGGTGACCGAAGAAAGGGAAAGGGAATGTCGTGGTTTAGCCGAAGAGCCCCGATGTGGAAAGGAGCCCCACCCAAGGACGGGGTGGGGCTCCGAACGCCCGCGTGCGCTACAGGGGTGATGCACGCGGGCGAACTCGCCTAGAAGGCGAATTGGAGGGCCGCGCGCGCCGCCAGCGCCACGTTGCCCAATCTCTGTTCGGCATTGACCTCGCCGCTCAACCGTATCTCGCTGGTCCCGGTGATCGCGCGCACCCGGCCGACCCAGCCGCCGCGACGCGCCTCGGGATCGAGGATGAAGGGCGTGCCGTCGCCGAAGCTGGCGATCGTGCGGCCCAGCGCCCCGGCGACGCGCTCGCGCCGTCCGCCCTCGATCTCCAGGCGGCTCCACTGGTCATAGCGGTTGTCGCCGCCGAAATTGATGCCCGCCGCGACGCTGGCGGTGACCGCCAGTTCGTCGCTGCTCCGCTTGCGCACGGTCAGGTCATACCCCGTCCCGCCGCCGCTCTCGCGATAGCCGTCCTCGTTCAGGCGGTAATAGTCCAGGGCCAGGATGGGCCGGACGCTGAACTGGCCCGCCCAATGTTCCCACGACACCGATCCCGACCCCGAATAGAGCATACCCTTCCAGTCGGCGGTCGCGCGGCGCTGGACCGCTTCCGATCCCACCACGCCGTTGAACTGACGCTGCGACCCGAAGGACAGGAACGCCGCCGAGGCGCGGGCCTGGCTCGCCAGGGCACCCCAGCGCGCGCGCCAGAAACCGGCCAGCTCATATTGGCTGTGGTCGACGCGGTTGACCGCCGAGCCTTCATTGTCGCGACCGCTCATATAGGACAGCGAGGCGCCGAAATTGCCCGCATCGGTCTTGTGCTCGATGCCGCCGCTGATCCCCCAGCCGCGCACGTCATAGCTGCGGGTCGAGCGCGTGCCCTTGGACGCGTCCCAGCCGATCGGGGTCAGCCAATAGCCCCATTTGCCCTCTTCGCTGAACTCGCCCGCCGGTTCGCGCAACTGCGCGGCGGCGGTGCGCGAGGCCAGCGTCACGCTTTCGAACACGCCGCCGCTGTAATTGGGCAGCATCTGCTCGATCGCGCCCCGGAACGCCGCGCCGTCGTAAATGCCCCGGATCGCGTCGGACAGCTTGGCGTCCTTTGCGATCGCGGTGTCGATCGCGTCGAAGGCGCTGACGCCCGCACGGTTCAGGCCCAGTTCGGTCTTGGCCTTGCGCGTGACGTCGACCGCGATCTCATTGGATTGCGTGGCGACGATCGCTCCCTTGTAGAGGAACGGCATCGCACTCGCGGCCAGGGTCAGGTTGTTCGCGCCGGTCAGCGTGCCCGACCGCAACACGACATAGCGCCCCGTCACGTCGGTCCCGCCCGACACACGAAGGGCCAGCTGGCTGTTGGCGCCGATCACCGTCGCGCCGCCGACCTGGATCAGGTTGCCGGTCGGATTGGCCTTGTCCAGCGCCACGCTCAGGATCGACTGGTCGCCCAGCGTCAGCGAGCCGATGCTGGATACGCCGTTGGCCGCGAAGGTGCCGCCGCCGCTGGCGACCGTCACCGCGACATGGCCCGCATTGGCTAGCCGACCGGCAAAGACGCCCTTGCCGGTGATCGACAGCAGATCCTGGCCCTGGCCCGCGAAATCGGCGACGCCGTCGAACCGCGCGCTGCCGCCGACGACCAGCGTGTCGGCGCCGGTGCCGAAGGTCGCGGTGCCCGCATAGGTGCCGCCGCTCATCTCCAGCCGGTTGTTGCCCGCGCCGAAGCTCACATCGCCGCTGACCGAGCCGCCCGCAATCTCCAGGCTGTCATTGCCGCTGCCAAAGCGGATCGCCCCGCTGATGCTCGGCGCGGTGGCGCCGGTCGCGGGGGCGAGCTGCCGGACGACGGCGCCGCTGGTGTTCGCCGACAGGTCGATGGCGATGCTACGCGAGGAATCGCCCCCCGCCGCGGCGATCGAGCCGCCATTCTCGATCAGGGTCAGCCCGCCCGAGCGATCGAGGATCGCGGTGGCGGAAGCGCCGGTCGCGCTGGCCTTGATCGCGCCGGTGTTGCGGAGCGTCGGGACCGATGCGCCGCTATCGATCAGGATCGCGGTCGTCATCGCGCTCGCCGCGCCCCCGCCGGTCGCGGTCACGCTGCCGCCGACCTGAAGCTGCGGGGTCGAGGCGCCCGTGCCGAAGCGGATGGCGGTCGCCTCCGCGCCATTCGCCGTCGCCTGCACGGTGCCGCCGACGGAGACGCCCTGCGCGATCTGCACCGCGCCGCCCAGCCCACCGATCGACAGCGCGGTCGCGCGCACGCCGCTATAGACGCCCGCCGCCGACACACGCCCGTTGACGACCAGCCCCGCCGCCGGGGTGGTGCCGCCGGTCGCGCCGATGACGACCGCCCGGTTCGCCGCGCCGATCTGCATCGTCGGCGCCGCGCCGCTGGTGATCAGGTCGGCCGCCTTGCCCGTCACATTGCCCAGCGTGATGCCGCCCGCGACATTGCCGGCGACGACCAGCGCCGATCCACCCTGGAGCAGGTCGTCACGGTCCAGCTTCGACACATCGGCGGGCGGGGTGGTGTAGCGATAGCCGGTCGACCCGATCCCGCCCTCGACGGTCAGCGCCCCGCCGACATCGCCGTCGATCCGCGCGCCGACCGCATTCTCGCCGACCGCGACGATGCTGCCGCCCAGCGTCACATTGCCCGAGACCGCCCCGGTCTGCACGCCCACCGAACGATCGCCCAGCACGTTGATCTTGCCCGACTGGACGAGACTGCCGGTCAGCGGACCGCCGAGCGCGATCCCGGCGGAATCGGTGCCCTTGATCGTGATCTCGCCGCTATTGGTGATGGTGCCGGTGAACGCGCCATCGGTGCGAATGCCATAGCGGCGTGCGCCCTGTGCGAAGGGGCCGTCCAGGTCGCCGTCCTTGTCGACATCGACCGCCGTATAGCGTTCGTCGATGATGATCTTGCCGGTGTTGGTGATCTGGCCGTTCACGCCCGCCGCCGCACCGATGCCGGTCGAATCGTTGGCGTCGGTGATCTGGATCGTCCCGGCATTGGCGACCTTGTTGTTGCTGTCGATGCGGACGGCGGTGCCGCCGGTCGGGACCACGCTGCCCGCCGCCGTGATGCTGACATCGGCGGCCGCGCCGTTGTTGACGGTGGCGGTGCGGACCGGCGTCGTGCGTTTGGTGTCGATCACGGTCTGGGCCGAGGCGGCCGCTCCCGCCGCCAGCGCGAGCGTGGCGGTCGAGGCGAAGAGCAGGCGATGCACGGATGAGGTCCCCTTTATGTCCCTTTTGCCCCTCCAGACGGAGCCACGGCCCCCGATCCTTGCCGCCCGGATTAAAATTTTGTCAGGTTGCCCGGCGGTGTTGACGATTGCCCTGCGGAGGATCACAGGGCCGGGCAGATGCGGGGCCCCCCGCGTCGTTCCAGAAAGCGAGAACATGTCCAGCGACAGTTCCAGTAGCGCCGCACGCCTCGGGCCCGTTCGCTAGTTTTCGTGACTGGCTTTCGTCCGCCCGGGTCGTGCGGACGAAAGGTTTGAAATGGTCAACGATCTGATTGCCGGCGTCGCCGCCGGTTTCCGTTCCTCGCGGCGCGGCCTGTCCATCGCCGATCTCGTCGATACGTTGCAGTCGCTGCCGGTCGCGGAGGCCGCCGACGCCCTGTCGCAAATGCCCGATGCGCGCGCCGTGGCGGTCCTCGACAGCCCCGAACTCCGCTGCGCGTCCGAAATCCTGCCGCTGCTGACCACCGCGCGCGCCGCCGCGCTGGTGTCGCAAATGGCCGAGGACCGCGCCGCCGACGTGCTCTCCGAAATGGACGAGGACGATGCCGCCGCGATCCACGCCGCGCTCCCCGCCCCGATCCGCGCATCGATCGACACGCTGCTCCGCTGGCCGCCCGACAGCGCGGGCGGCATGATGACGACCGAATATGTCGCCGCCTCCGCCGACGCCACCGTCGGCGAGGTGCTGGCGCATATTCGCACCGTCGAGCGCAGCCGCGAGACCGTCTATTCGGTCTTCCTGCTCGAACCGCAGGGGCGGCTGGTCGCGACCGTCTCGCTGCGCCAGCTGATCGCCGCCGAGCCGGAATCACTGGCGATCGAGCTGGCGCGCGGCCATGACCCGATCACCGTCGCGCCGACCACCGACCGCGAGGAGGTGGCGCACATGATCCGCCGCCACGATCTGCTCGCCCTGCCCGTCATCGACGAACAGGGTCGCCCGATCGGCATCGTCACGGTCGACGACGTGCTCGACGCGCTGGTCGCCGCGCATACCGAGGATACGCAGAAGTTCGGCGGCGTCGAGGCGCTCGACAATCCCTATCTGGAAACCGGCTTCCTCGCGATGATCCGCAAGCGCGCCGGGTGGCTGAGCATCCTGTTCTTCTCGGAGATGCTGACCGCCAGCGCGATGCAGCATTTCGAATCCGAGCTGGAGCGCGCGGTCGTCCTGACCCTGTTCATCCCGCTCATCATGAGCTCGGGCGGCAATAGCGGCAGCCAGGCGACCTCGCTGATCATCCGGGCACTCGCGCTGGGCCAGGTGCGGCTGCGCGACTGGTGGCGGGTGGCGCTGCGCGAACTGCCCGCCGGGCTGACGCTGGGGGCGATCCTGGGGATGCTTGGCATCGCGCGGATCGCGCTGTGGCAGACGCTGGGCTTCTATGATTACGGCCCGCACTGGGTGCTGGTGGCGACGACGGTCGGCACCGGGCTGGTCGGCATCGTCACCTTCGGCTCGCTGGCAGGATCGATGCTGCCCTTCCTGCTCCAGCGGCTGGGCTTCGACCCCGCCAGCGCCTCGGCCCCGTTCGTCGCGACGCTGGTCGATGTGACCGGGCTGGTGATCTATTTCACGATCGCGCTGGCGATCCTGTCCGGCACGTTGCTCTAACGCCGCCAGTAGCGGACATAATCGACCTCCATGCGCTGGGGCAGCGCGGCGTCGTCCACGCCCTTCTTGCCGCCCCAGTCGCCCCCGACCGCCAGGTTCAGGATCAGCGAATAGGGGCGAGTGAAGGGCCAGGCCGCCGCGCCACCCGGCCGGTCGTTCCTCACCCGCATATAGGCGCGGCCATCGACGCCGATGGTGATCGCCTGCGGCGTCCAGTCGAGCTGATAGCGGTGAAAGGCGGTGCACGCCCCCGGCACCGGCGTCTCGGCCCCACGCTGCGTGCCCAGCCGGTGGTTATAGGCCGCCGAGTGGACGGTCGCATGGATCACGTCCGGGTTCCAGCCGACCATCTCCATGATGTCGATCTCGCCCCCGTCGGGCCAGCGCGAGCCGTCCATCGGCAGCAGCCAGATGGCGGGCCACATGCCGCGCCCGCATGGCAGCCTGGCGCGCACCTCATAGAAACCATAGCCAAGCGGCCTTTGCGTCACCAGCTTTGCCGAACTGTACTTCTGGCCGCCCCAGTCGGCCTCGTCGCGCAGGGCCTCGGCCTTCGCCTCGATCACCAGCGCGCCGTGTTCGACCCGCGCATTGGCGCGGTCCGGCCCGGCATAATATTGCAGCTCGTTGTTCGGCCAGCCCTTGCGGTTCTGGCTGACATCCCAGCGCCAGCGCGTGGGGTCGATGCGGCGGCCGAATTCGTCCCCAAAGCTGGGCGCGGTGCGGGGGGCGGTCATCGGCCCGGCAAATCCGTAATTGGTCGCGCCGAGTGTATCGGTCCGGACAGGGGCTTGCGTCTGCTGTGCCGCCCCGCCCGTCGCCAGCGCCGCCACACCGGCCAGCACCAGCCATCCCCGCCCGATCATCGGCCATCCTCCCATCTCGTCCGGCCGCCAGCCTAGCCCCGCCCATCGGCGAAAGCCATGCTGGCGGCCTGCGGGAAATCAGCCTGCAATCGTAAAAACCGACCCGGAATCAACGCGTATGCCCGCACCGTTGATGAAGCTCGCCCGCTCCGACACCAGGAAGGCGACGGCGGCGGCAACCTCTTCGGGGCGGCCGCGCCGCTTCAGCACCATGCCGGGACGCTCTTCGTCGAGGAAGGTCGCGATCGCCTCGTCGAAGCTGACGCCCTTTTCCTCGGCGCGCTTCTGCATCATCGCATCGGTCATCGGCGTCGCGATAAAGGCCGGGGAGACGGTGTTCACCAGCACATTGTCCGCGCCATAAGCCTTGGACAGCCCTTTCGCCAGGCTGAGGATTCCCGCCTTCGCCGCGCAATAGGGGAGTTCGTCGACATAGGGCTGCACCGCATCCTCGGAGGCGAAGAGGACGATCCGCCCCCATCCCTTGCGACGCATCGCCGGGATCGCCTCGCGGCACATGCGCACCGCGCCCATCAGGTCGATGTCGAGCGTCTCCAGCCAGCCCTTGTCGTCGATCTCCAGGAAATCGCCGGTCGCGCCGGTGACTCCCGCCGCGTTGACATAGATGTCCGGCTCGCCCAGCCGCTCGCGCACCTCGCGCCAGATCGCGGCGACCTGATCGGGCTTGGTGACGTCGCCGGTCACCGCCACGATCTCGCCCAGCGGTGTCAGTTCGTCCACCGCCTGGTCCATCGTGCCGCCCGGCTTGTCGGTCAGCGCGACGCGAACCCCGGCTTCGAGCAGCAGCCGCGCGGTTTCCTTACCCATGCCCGAATCCGCGCCGCTGATCAGTGCGATGCGGCCCTTGATGCCCAGATCCATTCACCTTCTCCCTCGCATGTCCCGGTCCGTAAGGGGCGAGACGGCATAGGGTTCCGCCGCGAGCGATCCGGTAAATGCCTGATCCGTCACGGAACGACGCCGCACCCCGCCCGTTCGGAACTGGCAATTTCAGGGGATGCCATCGTCCGTGCGCAAGCTGTCCGACACCCAGATCGCCACCATGCCGCCGGTCGGCGACGGCCCCATACCCCTGCTCGGCATCGCCGAACTGGCGGCGGGCGTCGCCGGGCATCTGGCGAAGGACGATGTCCTCCTCGCCGTCACCGACGAGACGCGCGC
Source organism: Sphingomonas sp. NCPPB 2930 (assembly GCF_042867205.1). Classification (NCBI taxonomy): domain Bacteria; kingdom Pseudomonadati; phylum Pseudomonadota; class Alphaproteobacteria; order Sphingomonadales; family Sphingomonadaceae; genus Sphingomonas; species Sphingomonas sp. NCPPB 2930. Next base: position 117,213 of record NZ_JBHZQU010000005.1, read on the forward strand.
CATTGCGGTCGCGCGGATGCTGGCCGCGATGGCGCCCGACGCGACGGTGCTGTTCTGTCCCGGATCGGATGCGCTACCCGGTGACGACGCCCCCGCCTCCCCCGCCAATGTCGGCCAGCGCGTCTCCGCGCTTCACGGCGTGCGGGTGGCGCTGGCGCAGCCCAGGCGGGGCCGGATCGCGCTGGTCACCTCGGGCGAGGCGCTGGCACAGCCCCTGCCCTCGCCCGCGACCTTCGATGCCGAACCGCCCTGCGTCGCGACGGGCGAGCCATGCGAGTTGGCCGCGTTGTATGCGACGCTGATCGACCTGGGCTATGTCGCCGACGAGCGGGTGGACGAACCCGGCGAGATCGCGTTGCGCGGGCAGGTCCTCGACATCTTTCCCGCCGATGCCGAACAGCCGCTGCGGATCGAGGTCGGCGACGACCGGATCGTGGCGATCCGCGCCTATGACCCCGCCGACCAGCGCAGCACCGGCGATATCGCCCGGCGCGAACTCGGCCGCGTCGCGGAGCCGGTGCAGGGCGACCGAACCAGCAGCCTGCTGGACCATCTGCCCGATGCGCTGGTCATCGTCGAGCCGGGCGCGGACGAGCGGCGCCGCCGTCTGCTGCTGCTCAGCGCCGATGTCGCCAGGCGCGGCTCGAAGCGCGCCGCGCGGGACATGATCGGTGACGCGGCCTGGAAAGACGCGCTGGCTGGGCGCCGCACCGCCACCATCCCGCGCGATGGCGAGGAGCCGCCCCGCTTCGTCGAGACGCGCGCGCCGCTACGCGACTTCGCCAGGCTCGCCCGCCCCGCGCTCGACGCCGGGGACCGGGTCGTGCTGATCGGCAGCGAGCGCGATCTTCGCTTCCTGGGGCGCCGCGTCGACCATGTCCTGAAGGCCGAGGCGAAGCGGGTCGAGGGCTGGCGACAGGCGACCAGGGCCAGACGGGGCTCGCTGCTGACCCTGGTCGCTCCGGCCGAGCGGGGGTTCCGGCGCAAGGGGATCATCGCCATCGCCGCCGCCGACCTGCTGGGCAGTCGCGCCGATCGCGGCGACGGCGGCACGCCGCATGTCGACCTGTCGCTGATCCAGACCGCCGAGATCCGCGTCGGCGATACCGTCATCCATGAGGATCATGGCATCGCGACGGTGGCGGGCATCGTCCCGCTCGACGGGCAGGACGGGGTGCAGGGCGATGCGATCAAGCTGGTCTATGCCAAGTCCGCGACCCGTCTGGTCCCGGTCGCCGAGGCCGATCGGCTGTGGCGCTATGGCGGCGAGGACGACGTGGTCAGGCCCGACACGCTGGACGGCAAGAGCTGGCAGGAGCGGCGCGGCGACATCGACGCCGCGATCGCGCAGACCGCCCGCCAGCTGACCGATATGGCGGCGGACCGGGCCGAGCGTCATGCCCCGGTGCTCGATCCGCCGGTGGCCGACTATGAGCGTTTCGCCGCCGGTTTCCCGTTCAGCGAAACCCCCGACCAGCTGACCGCGATCGAGGCGGTGCGCGCCGACCTTGCCTCCGGGCGGCCGATGGACCGACTGGTGGTCGGCGATGTCGGCTATGGCAAGACCGAGGTCGCATTGCGCGCCGCCGCCATCGCCGCGCTCGCGGGCCGCCAGGTCGCGCTCGCCGCGCCGACCACGGTGCTGGCCCGCCAGCATCTCGACAGCTTTACCGCGCGGTTCGAGGGGACCGGCGTCACCGTCGCCGGGCTGTCGCGCCTGTCGACCGCCGCCGAGAAGCGCCGCGTCAAGGCGGGGCTGGCCGATGGCAGCATCCGGGTAGTGATCGGCACCGGCGCGGTGGCGGGCAAGGGCGTCGCTTATCGGGACCTGGCGCTGGTGATCGTCGACGAGGAACAGCGGTTCGGCGCGGGCGACAAGGCGCGGCTGCAGGAACTGTCCGCCGGTCATGTCCTGACCCTGTCGGCCACCCCCATTCCCCGCACGCTGCAATCGGCGCTGGTCGGCTTGCGGCGACTGTCGATCATCGCGACGCCACCGGCGCGGCGGCAACCCATCCGCACGGCGGTGTCGCGCTTCTCGCCCGAGACGCTGCGCGCCGCGCTGCTGCGCGAACGGTCGCGCGGCGGACAGAGCTTCGTCGTGGTGCCGCGCATCGCCGACATGGCCCCGCTGGCCGAGCGGCTGGCCACGCTGGTCCCCGAGCTGGAGATCCTCCATGCCCATGGCAAATTGCCCGCCGCCGACATCGATGACGTGATGGTTCGCTTCGGTCGGGGCGATGGCGACGTGCTGCTGGCGACCAACATCATCGAGGCGGGGCTGGACGTCCCCCGCGCCAACACCATGGCGATCGTCCATGCCGATCGCTTCGGCCTGTCCCAGCTCCACCAGCTGCGCGGCCGGGTCGGGCGCGGTCATCGGCGGGGCCAGGTGCTGCTGTTCACCGAGGCGGAGGACGCCATCGCCCCGCGCACCCTGAAGCGGCTGCGCACGCTCGAGGCGTTCGACCGGCTGGGGGCGGGGTTTGCGATCAGCGCGCGCGACCTCGACATGCGCGGCGCGGGCGAGCTGCTGGGCGATACCCAGGCCGGGCATATGCGGCTGATCGGCGTCGAGCTGTACCAGCAACTGCTGGAGGATGCGCTGCGCACCGCGCGCGGCGAAACGGTCGAGCGCTGGACGCCCGACCTGCGTCTGGGGGTCGAGGGGCGGCTGCCCGAGGACTGGATACCCGATGAGGATCTGCGCATCTCGCTTTATGCCCGGCTGGGTCGGCTGCGCGACGATGCGGCGATCGACGGGTTCGAGGCGGAGCTGGAGGACCGGTTCGGCACTTTGCCCGAGGATGCGCGCATCCTGCTGGCCACCGCCCGGCTGCGCGAGCGGATGCGGGAACTGGGCATCGCACGCATCGATGCCGGTCCGGCCGCGATCGCGTTGACCCCGCATGGCGAGGATGCCGATCTGGCGCAGGTGGAGGGGCTGGTCGAGAAGGACGGCCGCTATCTGCTGAAGGAGCGCCATGACGACCCGACCGAGCGGCTGGAGCGGCTGGCGACGCTGCTCGGATAAAGGCCGCCGCTTATCCCAGGCGATTGGCGGCGCGCGCGCGGCCGCCTAATCCTGGCCGCCAAAGTCAAAGAGGATGATCCCGATGCCCTTCCCCGCCCCCTATGCCGCCGATCCGGCGCGCTATGACGGTCGCATGCCCTATCGCCGCTGCGGGCGAAGCGGGTTGAAGCTGCCCGCGATCAGCCTGGGACTATGGCAGAATTTCGGAGGCGCCGACGTGTTCGAGACCGGCCGGGCAATCCTGCGCCGCGCCTTCGACCGGGGGGTCACCCATTTCGACCTGGCGAACAATTACGGCCCGCCTTACGGATCGGCGGAGGAGAACTTCGGCCGCGTCCTCGCCAGCGATTTCGCCGCGCATCGCGACGAGCTGATCGTCTCGACCAAGGCGGGCTGGGACATGTGGCCCGGCCCCTATGGCGATATCGGCTCGTCCAAGAAATATCTCATCGCCAGCTGCGACCAGAGCCTGAAGCGGATGGGCCTGGACTATGTCGACATCTTCTATTCGCACCGGGTCGATCCCGACACCCCGCTGGAGGAAACGGTCGGCGCGCTCGTCCAGCTGCACCGGCAGGGCAAGGCGCTCTATATCGGTCTTTCCTCCTACGAACCCGGACTGACCCGGCGGGCGGCGGCGCTGCTGGCGGAGGAGAAGGTGCCGCTGTTCATCCACCAGCCGAGCTATTCGATCCTTAATCGCTGGATCGAGCGCGAGCTGCTGGCCACGCTGGAGGAACTAGGCACGGGCTGCATCGCCTTCTCGCCGCTGGCGCAGGGGATGCTGACCGCCAAATATCTGAACGGCGTGCCGCAGGATGCGCGGGCCAGCCGGGGCGGATCGCTGTCCGAGACATTGCTGACCGAAGACAATCTGGCCGCGATCCGGCGGCTGAACGCGATTGCGGAGGCGCGAGGCCAGACGCTGGCACAAATGGCGATCGCCTGGGTCCTGCGCGATCCCCGGATCACCTCGGCGCTGATCGGGGCGCGCACCGTCGAGCAGCTGGACGACTCGCTCGATGCGGTGAAAAACCTCGACTTCTCGCCGGAAGAGCAAGGCGCGATCGACCGCGCGGCGGAGGATGGCGGCATCAACCTATGGGCCGAATCCTCGGACATCGTCACCCTGCCCGCCGCACAAGGGGTGCCTGCCTGAGATACGGCCCCAATATATAAGGATGCGCCCGGCCGTGGGACCGGGCGCATCGCTTGAGCAGAGGTGGCGCTTACTCGGCGGCGTTCTTCACCGCGCCCTTGCCCATCGCCGAGACCAGGACCTGTCCCGATCCCGAGAAATTGGCGGCGGGCAGGTCGGCGACCCGGTTGCCGACCTTCACCAGCACCCGGTCGACCGCGCCCTGCGCATTGGTGCGGACCGACTGGACCGCGCCGATCGCACGCCCCTTGGCATCGGTCACCGCCATGCCGGGATTGACCGGGAAGCCGCCGCTGCGTGCCGCGCCGCTACCGGCCAGAGCGAGATTGCCCGACAACAGGCCGTTGCCGCCCGAGGCCGAACCCGATCCGGCCGCGCTGCCGCCGATAGTGCCGAGGTTCGATGCACGCTCCGTCAGGCCGGCGGCCGTGCCGCGCACCCGCTGCTCCACCGCGCCCGCTGTGCTGCGCGCGCCGTCGGCGACCCGGCCCACCGCATTCACCCCGCGACCGGCGGCGTCGCGAACCGCGTCGGTGCCGACCAACTGCGCATCGACCCCGCCGCCGACCGAGCCCGAGGCCGAGCCATTACCGCCACCCGAAGCGCCGCCGATCCGCGTGGCGTTATCGAGCGTCGATCCGCCCGAGGCATTGCCCGAGGCTGACACGCGGCCGCGACGGGTGTCGACGGCGCGATCGGCGCGGACCGAACCGCGCGCGCGGGTCGCGCCCTCGGTGGCGATCCGGCCCTGATCCAGCGTGCCGTTCAGCGTACCGCCCGCAGCCCCGCTTAGGGTGCCGGTCGCCCCGCCGAGCGCACCACCCAGGCCGCCGCCAAGCCCTCCGCTGCCCCCAAGCAGCTGTGCCGATACGGGGGCCGCGATCAGAGCCACGGCAAGCATCGCGGTGCTGGACAGAAGCGTCTTCATCGTCATTCTCCTTTTCTTCTGCGGAGACAACGGCGCGCCATCGGGGTTTAATCCCGGCGGCTGTCGAATTTATCGCGAAAATGTGCGGCAATCGCCGCAAACCATTCCACGACCAAAGAATTTATCTTGTCCGCGCGGCCCCAGATCCTCCGCCGAGGCGTCGACCCGCGCCAGCGCCGCCGCGATGGCGCCGGGATCGAGGCGCGGATAGAGTGCGGCGATCCGCCCGGCGACCAGCGGGGCGGCAAAGGAGGTTCCGCGCACCTTGAACCGCCGCCCGCCCACGCCCGTCGCCAGCATATCGGCCCCCGGCGCGGCATAATCGACATGGCTCGCCTGCCCCGCCTCGATCAGTCGCCGGTTCCGGCCATCGACGGCGGTGACCGCGATGACGCCCGGATAGGAGGCCGGATAGGCCGGGGGCGCGGCGGGGCCGTTGTTTCCGACCGCCGCGACGATCACCAGCCCGCGCGCCCGTGCCGCCGCGACCACCCGCGCCAGCAGCGGATTGGCGGGGCCGACCAGGCTGATCGTCGCGACCGACACCCCCTGCTGCACCATCCAGCCCAGCGCGCGGGCGATGGCGGTGGCGTTGCCGCCCGCCGGATCGGTGCCATAGACATCGGCCGAGGCGATCCGCGCCCCCGGCAGCGACCCGGTGATGCCATGCCCGCCCGCGATCAGCGAGGCGACCGCCGTGCCATGGTCGTTGGCGCGCGGCGCACCGGCCGCGAAACCCTGCGTCACCGCCGCGCCTTCCACCCCGCCATCGATCACGCCGACCAGCGTCCCCTGCCCGCCGCGCTGCGCCAGCGGCATCATCGCGAGGGCGCGGCCGCCACCGCTGGGCAGGTGGAGCTGGTCCGCGCTGACCTCTCCCCCCAGCGCGCGGAGTTCGTCCAGCGCGGCCTTCAGCGACCGCCCCGGCGGCAGCCGCAACCGCACGAAGCCGACGCCCAGCACATCCTCGCGCGCGATCACGCCATATCCCGACCGCGCCGCCGCGTTCAGCAGCGCCTCGCTGGGCGAATCGACCACCACCTCGCCCGCACGCGCCGGAAAGCCCTGCGGATCGAGCACGATCGCATCGGGGTGGTCGCGGACCAGCTGTGCGAACGCCGCCCGCCGCGCTGCGTCCAGCCGTGCCACCGTCGCGCGCGACACGCGGCCGACTTCGGACAGGATCGTATCGGGGCCGGGAATGTCGGGCAGGCCGCCGCCGATCCCCGGCATGGCGGGCAGCGAGGGCAGGCCCGGCAGCAGCTGTGCCGAGGCCGCCCCCCATGCCGTCATGCCCGCCACCAGCACCAGCCCCATCATCACCGGCCGCATCGTCACGCTCCCATCGCCGAAACCGGCCCCATTGCCAAAATCGCCACTGACATGGATTAAACGACGATCCTCACCCGTTTCATCCTGACAAACAAGGAATCAGGCTTGGCTGCGTTCGAACAGGAGTTGTTGGCCCTGCTGCCGCGTCTGCGGCGGTTCGCGCGATCGCTCACCCATGACGCGGCCGATGCCGACGATCTGGCACAGGTCACGATCGAGAAGGCGTTGCTCGCCCGCTCGTCCTGGCAGCCGGGAACGCGATTGGACAGTTGGATGTACCGCATCATGCGCAACGCCTGGATCGACACCGCCCGCGCCCGCCGTCGCGCGTCCGAGACCTTCATCGCGGAGGATGCCGGGATGGGCGTCGGCGCGCCGGGCGCCGCGGAGGCGCATGTCGCGCTGACCGAGGTGGAGGCGGCGATGCGCGCCCTGCCCGACGAACAGCGCGAGGCGGTGGCGCTCGTCCTGGTCGAAGGGCTGGCCTATAAGGAGGCGGCGGAGATACTCGATATTCCGATGGGCACCCTGACCTCGCGGCTGGTGCGTGGGCGACAGGCGCTGATGGCGCGGCTGGGAGAAGCGGCATGACGATCGAACCCGAAATGCTGATGGCCTATGCCGACGACGCGCTCGATCCGCTGACCGCCAAGCGCGTCGAGGCCGCCATCGCCGCCGATCCCGCGCTGGGCGAGGAGGTGGCGCGGCACCGGCGGCTCCGCGCGACGCTGTCGGGCGCCTATGCCCCGGTCGCCGACGAGCCCGTGCCCGACCGGCTGGCCGCGCTGCTGCGGTCCAATGTCGTCGCCCTGCCGACCCGCGCGCCCGCGCCGTCGCGCTGGGCCGGGGCCCCGTGGCGCTCGGTCGCGGCGATGGCGGCCTGTCTCGTGATCGGCGTCGTGCTGGGGCAGCGGGTGGACCAGGGGCCGGTTGCCGCGAATGCCGACGGGCTCTATGCCGCCGGGTCGCTGGCGAAGGCGCTCGACCGACAGCCCAGCGGGGCGGCGGGTGCGGTGCGGATCGCGGTCAGCTTCCGCAATCGGGACAATGGCTATTGCCGTGTCTTCCAGTCCGCCGCCGCCGACGGCATCGCCTGTCGCACCGATCGCGGCTGGGCGCTGGAGCGAACCATGCCGGGCAGCACGCCCGAGCGCGGCGGCGGCTATGCGCAGGCGGGCTCCTCCGACGCCGCGCTGATGGCGGCGGCGCAGGACATGATGGCCGACATGCCGCTCGACCGCGATGGCGAGCGGGCGGCGCTCGACCGGGGCTGGCGCACCCGATAGCCCCGGTTACGCCGATCGGGAAAACCCAGCGTTTCCCGATCGGTGCCCCAGCCCCCCGTGCAAGGCGGCCATGCCCGCGCTATCTTGGGGGCATGAAGAAGATCGGATTCCTGTCGTTCGGCCATTGGTCGCCCTCGCCCCAGTCGGCCACCCGCTCGGCGCAGGACGTGCTGCTCCAGTCGATCGACCTGGCGGTCGCCGCCGAGGAACTGGGCGCCGACGGCGCCTATTTCCGCGTGCACCATTTCGCGCAGCAGCTCGCCTCACCCTTCCCGCTCCTCGCGGCCGTCGGCGCGCGGACCTCGCGGATCGAGATCGGCACCGGCGTCATCGACATGCGCTACGAAAATCCCTTCTACATGGTCGAGGATGCGGGCGCGGCGGACCTGATCGGCAACGGCCGGTTGCAATTGGGCATCAGCCGGGGTTCGCCCGAACAGGTGATCGAGGGCTGGCGGCATTTCGGCTATGGCCCCGCCCAGGGCGAGAGCGATGCCGATCTCGGCCGTCGCCATGCCGAGGTCTTCCTGCACCTGCTGAAAGGCCAGGGTTTCGCCAAGCCCAATCCGCGCCCGATGTTCCCCAACCCGCCGGGCCTGTTGCGGCTGGAGCCGCATTCGCCGGGCCTGCGCGACCGGATCTGGTGGGGCTCGGCCTCCAACGCGACCGCGATCTGGGCGGCGCAGCGCGGCATGAACCTGCAAAGCTCGACCCTGAAGGCCGATGAGAGCGGCGAGCCCTTCCATGTCCAGCAGGCCAGGCAGATCCGCGCCTATCGCGAGGCCTGGGCGGCGGCGGGCCATGCCCGTCCCGCGCGCGTGTCGGTCTCGCGTTCGATCTTCGCGCTGACCACCGACCAGGACCGCGCCTATTTCGGCCGCGACGACAGCCAGGATCAGGTCGGCATCATCGACAATATGCGCGCCGTCTTCGGCCGATCCTATGCCGACGAGCCCGAACGGCTGATCGAACAGCTCCGCGCCGACGAAGCCATTGCCGAGGCGGACACGCTGCTGCTGACCGTGCCCAACCAGCTGGGCGTGGCGTATAACGCGCATGTGATCGAGAACATCCTGCGCCACATCGCGCCCGCGCTCGGCTGGCGCTGAGCCGCATCGGCGTCGGCGCGGCCCATGGCTGCGTCGGCGCTGGCGCGCGACGACTGGCCCCCGGCGGGGTGGCGATACCGGCGATGTGGGAAGAAATGGCGCGCCCGGAACGATTCGAACGTCCGACCCTCAGATTCGTAGTCTGATGCTCTATCCAGCTGAGCTACGGGCGCGCATAAGGCCGTGAAGACCTGTTATGTGATCCACTGGCGCGCCCGGAACGATTCGAACGTCCGACCCTCAGATTCGTAGTCTGATGCTCTATCCAGCTGAGCTACGGGCGCGCTGTGGAGGTGGGCTGATAGAAGCGGTTTCCGATCGTGGCAATATACAAAAAACAGTTATCCACATTTTCTTGCAATCGGGTCTGCTTTGCCGTGCCGGGCATTTTCCACCGGATGCTTCCACGGCTAGGATGGGCGACGATGACCCAGTTCCGCTTTCGCAAGACCGCCCGCCCCCTCCTCGCACTCGGCCTGATGTCCGCCGGTTTGTTGGGGGGATGTTCGCGCGACACCGGCGCCTATCCCTCGCTGGCGGTGCGGCCGGTCGAGAAGCGCGGCTTTGCCGAGCCCGAGGTGGAAACGCCCGAGGCCAGGCCCAACCCCGCGCTCGATGCGCAGATCGCACAGCTGGCCGGGCGGCTGGACGGCATCCAGGACGAATTCGCCAAGGCTTATGACCAGGCGCGGGCCAGCGCCGCCAAGGCGCGCGGGCAGACGGTGGGCAGCGATGCCTGGCTGACCGCGCAGACCGACCTTGCCGCACTCGACGAGATCCGGGCGCGCACCTCGGGCCTGCTGACCGAGATTGACGACCGGGCGATCGCGCGCGCGGCGGCGCTGGAGGCGGACTATCCCGCGCTCACCGCGCTCAGGACGCGCGCGGTCGAGGCGAACACGCGGCAGGGCGAACAGATCAAGGCCCTGTCGGCCAGCCTGCCCGCAGGCTGAACGTCGCTCAGAAGTTGCGGATGAAGGGCAGGACCGTCGAATAATCGTCGGTCCAGGCGGCCAGCCCCCTGGGCGCGGCGACCCGGCGCCAGTCGCCCCCCTGCGCCGCCAGCCGGGCCAGCATGTCCGCATCGCGGGACAGCGCCAGCCAGACCGATCCGGTCGCCTCCGCCTCTCGGTCCAGGTCGGTGGGCGCATAGGCCAGCTTGCGCACCGCCCATCCGCCATCGCGCGCCGCCGCCGCGACCAGCGGCTCCAGATCGACGAAGCGGTTGGAGATATGGATCAGCAGCAGCCCCCGGCGGGACAGCACCCGGGCATAGGTCGCAAAGGCCTCGCGCGTCAGCAGATGCGCGGGCACCGCGTCGGATGAAAAGGCGTCGAGCGCCAGCAGATCGAGGCTGTCCGGGGCCTCCGCCGCCAGCCGGATCCGCGCATCGCCGATGCGGATCACCGGATCGGGCTGGCACCGCCGCAGATAGGTGAACTGGCCGGTGTCGCGCGCGATGCGGACGATGACCGGATCAATCTCGTAGAAGCGCCAATGCTGCCCCGGCCGGGCATAGCAGGCCAGCGTCCCCGTCCCCAATCCGACGACCCCGATCCGCGCGCCCGGACCGTAAAGCGAGGGCGCCGCGCGCATCGCGCGGCCAACCCCGGAATAGGGGGCGTAATAGGTGGTCGGCGTCCGCTCCCGCTCCGCCGAGCCGCGCAGCTGGATGCCATGCACGGTCGCCCCATGGTCCAGCTCGCGATAGCCCGGCCCGTTGCGAACCGTATAGACGCCGAAATAGCTGCGCATCCGCGCGTCGCGCTCCATCGACAGGGACAGCGCGCGATAGCCGCCGAACAGCACCAGCGCCCCCGCCAGCAGCAGGACGAACCCCGTCCGCGCGCCGATCGTCAGGAAGCCCAGCGCCGCGATGACCAGGAACGCCAGGCCCTGCCGCTCCTCGCCGAACCAGGCCGAAGAACCGACCAGCCGCAGGTCGAGCAGCACGCCCACCACGATCGCCAGCGCGACCAGCATGGTCCGGCGATGCCGCCGCCACAGGTCTCGCAAGGAGGCGGTCATGAACTGCTGCGGGATCAGCATCCCCGCCGCCAGGATCAGCAGCGGATACTCATAGGTCCAGTCGAACAGCACCGGCGCCAGGAGACCCGTGAACACGCCGCCCAGCGCCCCGCCGACCGCCATCCACAGATAGAAGCCCGTCAGCCGGTCGACCGCGGGTCGCGCCCGGTACAGCGCGGTGTGCAGCGCGACCGACACCATGAACAACAGCATCAGCGCGACGACGACGTTGAAATAGGGCCGCTGCGGATAGCCGCCCATGATGACCCCGCCGAACAGCAGCAGCGTGACCGGCGCGATCCGGGTCAGCATGTCCGCGACTCCGCGCCGCGCGGCAAAGGCGATGATGAAGCTCAACAGATAGAGCCCCAGCGGCAACACCCATAAAAGCGGCATCGCGACGATGTCGGTGGTGATATAGGTCGAGGTCGCCAGCACCAGCCCCGACGGGACCGCCGCCAGTGCGGTCCACAGCGCGCGCCGCCGCCATCCGGGTGCGGGCGTCGGCGTGGGGATGCCCTCGGCCTTCTGCCCGGTCGCGGGCAGTCGCACCGCGCAGGCCAGCACCAGGCAGGCGAGCAGCCCATAGCCGATGCTCCACATCAGGCTCTGCCCCCGCAGCGCCATGGCGGGCTCGACCAGCAGCGGATAGGCGATCAGCCCCGCAAAGCTCCCCAGATTGGAGGCCGCGTAGAGCACATAAGGGTCACGCCCCGGCGCGGCGAGCGCGAACCAGCGCTGGATCAGCGGCGCCTGCGCGGACACCGCGAAGAACAGCGGCCCGATCGACAGGCCCAGCAGCCAGGGCACCCACAAGGTCGGCTCGGCATTGGCGGGCAGGTCGACCGCGATCAGCCCGATCGGCAGCCACAAGGCCGCCGCCGCCAGCACCCCGACATGAACCGCCGCCTGCACCCGCGGCCGCCATCGGCCCAGCGCATGGGCATAGGCATAGCCGCCGAGCAGCAGCGCCTGATAGACCAGCATCGCTGAGTTCCAGACGGCGGGCGCGCCGCCCAGCCGGGGCAGCGCCATGCGCGCGACCATCGGCTGGACCAGGAACAGCAGGAACGATCCCGTCAGGATCGTCGCCACGAACAGCGCGCGCACCAGTAGCGCGGGCAAGCGGCCGGACCGGGAAATGGCGATGGTCCGGCTCAGCCGTTCAGCAGCCGGGCGGCATGGGCGGCATGATAGGTCAGCACGCCCGAACATCCGGCGCGCTTGAACGCCATCAGCGTCTCCAGCACCATCGCATCGCGGTCCGCCGCGCCCGCCGCCACCGCCGTCTCGATCATCGCATATTCGCCCGACACCTGATAGGCGAAGGTCGGCACGCGGAATTCGTCCTTCACGCGGCGGATGATGTCCAGATAGGGCAGGCCCGGCTTGACCATCACGCTGTCCGCGCCCTCGGCCAGATCGAGCGCGACCTCGCGCAGCGCCTCCTCGGCATTGGCGGAGTCCATCTGATAGGTGCGCTTGTCGCCCTTCAGCAGCCCGCGCGTGTTCACCGCGTCACGGAACGGGCCGTAAAAGGCGCTGGCATATTTGGCGGCATAGGCCATGATCTGGACGTTTACGAAGCCCTCGGCCTCCAGCGCCGCGCGGATCAGCCCGATGCGGCCGTCCATCATGTCCGACGGCGCGATCACGTCCGAGCCCGCGCGCGCCTGGGTCAGCGCCTGCTGGACCAATGCGTCGGCGGTGCGGTCGTTGACGACATAGCCCGCCGCATCGACCAGCCCGTCATGGCCATGCGTCGTATAGGGATCGAGCGCGACGTCGGTCAGCACGCCGATGTCCGGCACCGCATCCTTGATCGCCGCGATCGCGCGGCACATCAGATTGTCGGGGTTCAGCGCCTCGCGCCCGTCATCGGTGCGCAGGTGCGAGGGGGTGTTGGGGAACAGCGCCAGGCAGGGAATGCCCAGGTCCGCCGCCTCGCGCGCCCGCGCCACGATGCCGTCGAGCGACCAGCGCGACACGCCGGGCAGGCTGGCGATCGGTTCCTCCACCCCCTGCCCCTCGGTCACGAACAGCGGCCAGATCAGATCGGCCGGGGTCAGCACCGTTTCGGCGTGAAGCCGCCGGCTCCACTGGGAAGCTCGGGTGCGGCGAAGGCGAAGCGCAGGGTATGATGCCGTCATGATTGTCCGCATTTGGGGGATCGGACCGCGCTTGCCAAGCGTTGCATGCAAGCGTTCCGGGGGCGAAAGGAAATCCGTCTTGAGAGAGATACGATCGGCGGCGATGGTGGTGAACGCCAAGTCGCGGCGCGGACAGGCACTGTTCGAGCGGGCCTGTAAGGCCATGTCGGGCCTGCCCTATCCGGTCGATGCGCGCGCGGTCGAGGATCCGGAGGATCTGGAGCCCACCGTCCGCGAACTGCTGGCGGCCAAGCCCGACCTGCTGATCCTGGGCGGCGGCGACGGCACGATCAGCGGGCTGGTCGACCTGATGGTCGGGCATGACGTGATGCTGGGCGTGCTGCCGCTGGGCACCGCGAACAGCTTCGCGCGCTCGCTGGACATTCCGCTCGATATCGAGGGGGCAGTGGAGGTGATCCGGACCGGCCAGCCCCGCCGGATCGACCTGGGCATGATCGACAACGACTATTACGCCAATTGCGCCGCGATGGGGATGAGCCCCAAGATCGCCGAGACGGTGCCGCACAAGCTCAAGAAAGTGGCGGGGCGGCTGGGCTATTTGGGCTGGGCGGCCTATCAGTTCCTGCGCTTCCGCCCCTTCACCCTGATCGTCGAACAGAACGGGACTCGCGAAAGGCTGCGCGTGGTCGAGGTCCGCATCTCCAACGGGCCCTATCATGGCGGCACCGAGCTGGTGGAGTCGGCGTCGGTCGATTCGGGCGAGATCGTGGTCCAGGCGGTGTGCGGCCATGTGAAGCGGCGCCTGATCGTCAACTGGGCGGCCAGCATCCTGCGCAGCGACTATCGCAAGGAAAAGGTGCGCGAGTTCCGGGGCCGCGCGATCCGGATCAACACCATCCCGCCGCTACCCATCTCGATCGATGGCGAGGTGCTGGCGCACACGCCCGTCACGGCCAGGATCGCGCCGGGGATCATCGAGGTGATGGCCCCGGCCTGATCGTCAGCCGACCGGCATCGCCTTGTTGGTCGGCTGCCCCTCGGCCAGGGCCTGTTCCTCGCATTCCTGCGGGGTGGTCGCCTGGGCCAGCCTGCCCTTGCGCCAGCCGCCATGCCGGTAATAGGCGATCGTCATCAGCATCGAGGCGAGCGAGCCCGCCGGGAAGCTCCACCAGATCGCATCCGCGCCCAGCATCGGCGCGAAGGCATTGGCCAGGCCGAAGCGGACCGGGAACATCGAAATGGCCAGGATGACCAGCGGCCCGACGACCGCCCCGTTGGCGCGCACCGTCGCCGCCAGGACCATCGAGACGCCGAACAGGATGAAGCTCCACCCGCCGATCAGGTTGATCCGCGCGGCGATGGCGATCGCGCCGGGCTCGCTGCCCAGGAACAGCCACAGGACATGCCGGTCGAGCAGGGTGACCAGCACCACCAGCGCCCCGGTCAGCAGCAGGTTCATGCGCAGGCCCGCCTGGGTGATCCGGCCCACCCGGTCCCATTGCCCCGCACCGATATTCTGCGCCGCCATGGCGCTGACCGCCGCGCCCACCGCCATGGCGGGCATCTGGATATAGGTCCAGAGCTGGTTCGCCGCGCCATAGGCCGCCGTGGTCGCGGTGCCGTGCCGGTTGACCAGCCCCATCATCGCCAGCGCGGAGGTGGAGACGACCAGCATCTGGAGCCCCATCGGGAAGCCCTTGACCAGGATCGTCTTCAGCAATGCGGGCGTGGGGATCAGATAGCGCCACTCTGCCCCGCGCAGCCGGATGACCAGGTCCTTGGCATAGAGATAGGCGACCAGGGCCAGCAGCGAGCCGCCATTGGCGATCAGCGTGGCGACCGCCGACCCCTCGATCCCCAGCGCCGGGGCGGGCCCCAGCCCCAGGATGAAGACCGGGTTCAGCACGACATCGAGCACCGAACCCAGCGCCATGAACTTGAGCGGGGTGATCGAATCCCCCACCCCGCGCAGCGCCATGGTCAGCAGCACGCTGATGAACCCCGGCGGCATCGCGACGAAGATCACCCGCAGATAGGCGAGCGCGAGCGGATAGACCTCCGCCGGGGTCGCCAACGCGCGCAGGATGGCGGGCGCCGCCCACCAGCCGATCCCGACCGTCAGGGTCGAGATGACCGCGAACAGCCCCAGCGCCGATCCCAGCACCCGGCGCACCGCATCGATATCGCGGCGCCCCATATTCTGGCCGATCAGGATGGTCGCCGCCATGCCGAAGCCGAAGGTCGCCGCGACCAGCAGGAACATGATGATATTGGCGTTCGTGGTCGCGGCCAGCGCGCGCTCGCCCAGAAACTGGCCGATCCAGATCGCGTTGATCGAGCCGTTGAGCGATTGCAGGATGCTCGATCCCAGCGTCGGCAGCGCGAACAGCAACAGGGTGCGGCCGATCGGCCCGGCGGTCAGGTCCCGGCGTCCGTTGGGCGCAGTCACGGCGTCTTGCCTCCGGCGTTGATTTCCTCGTCCACGAACCGCGCCATCGCCGCATATTGAAAGCCGGGCCTCTGGTTGCCCTGCCCCGCATATAGCCCGCGCAGATAGCCCCAGTCGAACGGGGTCAGCCCTTCCGGCGCCGCCTGCTCGTCGAATAGGGTCAGGATCGTCGAGATCCCCTCGGTCCTGCGCGGCCGGACGACCGCCAGCGCGCGCATCGTGGCATAATCGGCGATCTGGTGGATCGTCTTGCCGTTCACCGCGTCCCGATCGATCATCACCACCGCCGCCGCGATATGCGATTTGGTGGGCAGGGTGATCCGGCTGGCGCTGGGGATGTTGAGGGTCGGAATATTGTTGGCGCCGGGGACCAGCTGGTCGCCGTCGCGGCTGGTGATCGCGGTCATGTGCCAAGCATGGACCGGGCCCTTGTCCTTCGCCATCGCCCGGACATCGGCGAAGGGGAGGTCACCGAAGATGCCGGGCCGGTGATCGATCAGCCATGCGACCTGCTGCGCGCCATTGTCGACGAACAGGATCAGGACATTGGGGCGGCATTTGTCGCCGCCCAGCCGAATGCCCAGCCGCTCGGCATGGCCCAATATGCGGTCGGCGACCGGCAGCGCGGCCTTGGCCGCCAGGCCGGAGCTGGCGATGCACAGGGGTTCGGTCAGCCGCGACAGCGGCGCGTCGCCATCGGGATAGCCCGAAATCGCGCCGAACCAGCGTAACGTCTCCCGCCGGGGCGGCAGCGGCCGGGCGGTCACCACGACCGGATCGGCGGGCAATGCGCCGGTCTGCGCCTCCAGCGGCAGGGCGATCGACGCCCCGCCCAGGGAAGCAAGCCATGCCAACGACGTAACAACCGTTCCTCGCATCGACCTGCCCCCCCTTTGGCTACGTTCAACCGGCCAGTGCGTCCCGTACCGCCTGAACCGCCTCGGCGCCCTTGGTGCCGTCCGGCCCGCCGCCCTGCGCCATGTCGGGACGGCCGCCGCCGCCCTGCCCGCCCAGCGCCGCCACCGCCTTGCGCAGCAGCTCGACCGCATTGTGCCGGGCCGTCAGGTCGTCGGTGACGCCCACCGCGACCGAGGCGCGGCCGTCATTGATCGCGACCATCACCGCGACGCCCGATCCGCCCAGCCGCTGCTTGGCGTCGTCCACCGCGCCGCGCAGCCCCTTGGCCTCGAACCCGTCGAGCACCTGGCCGATGAACGCGACATCGCCGATCTGCTCGGGTCCGGCGGCAGCCCCTCCGGCCCCGCCGCCCATCGCCAGCGCCTTCTTGGCCTCGGCCAGTTCGCGCTCCAGGCGACGGCGATCCTCGACCAAAGCCGCGATGCGCGCGGGCACCTCGTCGGGCGTGGTCTTCAGCGTCGCGGCGGCAGCCTTGAGCATATCGTCGCGGTGGCCGAGATAGGCCCGCGCGCCCTCGCCGGTCAGCGCCTCGACCCGGCGCACGCCGCTCGACACCGCGCCTTCGGACACGATCTTGAACACGCCGATCTCGCCCAGCGCGTTCACATGCGTGCCGCCGCAGAGTTCGAGGCTGTAGGTGCCGTCGGCATCCTCGCCCATCGACACGACGCGCACCTCGTCGCCGTACTTCTCGCCGAACAGCGCCATCGCGCCCATTTCGATCGCTTCGTCGGGCGTCATCAGCCGGGTGACGACGGGGCCGTTGCCGCGCACCTGCTCGTTCACGCGTGCCTCGACCTCGGCAATGTCGTCCGCGGTCATGCCGACCGGCTGCGAAAAGTCGAAGCGCAGGCGTTCCGGCGCGACCATCGAGCCCTTCTGCGCGACATGCGTGCCCAGCCGCTGGCGAAGCGCCTCGTGCAGCAGATGCGTCGCCGAGTGGTTGGCGCGGATCGCGGCGCGGCGGGTGGTGTCGATCGCCAGCTTCACGCTGTCGCCCACCTTGATCCCGCCTTCCTGGATTTCGGCATTGTGGACGAAGACGCGGCCGAGCTGCTTGGACGTGTCGGTGACGACCGCCTTTAGCCCGGCATCGCTGGAGATGGTGCCGGTATCGCCGACCTGGCCGCCGCTCTCGCCATAGAAAGGCGTCTGGTTGACGATGATCGCGACGCTCTCGCCCGCCGCCGCGCTGTCGACCCGCGCGCCGTCCTTGACCAGCGCCAGCACCTCGCCCTCGCCAGTGTCGGAGGCATAGCCGAGGAACTCGGTCGAGCCCGTCTCTTCGGCGATGTCGAACCAGAC
The DNA here is from genome assembly GCF_042867205.1 of Sphingomonas sp. NCPPB 2930. Classification (NCBI taxonomy): domain Bacteria; kingdom Pseudomonadati; phylum Pseudomonadota; class Alphaproteobacteria; order Sphingomonadales; family Sphingomonadaceae; genus Sphingomonas; species Sphingomonas sp. NCPPB 2930. Next base: position 134,872 of record NZ_JBHZQU010000005.1, read on the forward strand.
ATCGTCCGACGCCTTCGCACCCGAGCCCTTCCAGGCAGCGCGCGCGGCGCGCTTCTGCTCGGCCATGGCGGCGTCGAAGCCCGCCCGGTCGACCGACAGGTTCTGCGCCCGCAGCGCGTCCTCGGTCAGGTCATAGGGGAAGCCATAGGTATCATAGAGCTTGAACGCCGTCTCACCCGCCAGCGTCGCGCCGGGGGCCATGCCCGCCGTCGCCTCGTCGAGCAGCTTGAGGCCCTTGTCCAGCGTCTGGCGGAAGCGGGTTTCCTCCTGGCGGAGCGTCGCCTCGATCAGCGGCTGCGCGCGGACCAGCTCGGGATAGGCCGCGCCCATCTCCGACACCAGCGCCGGGACCAGCCGGTGCATCAACGGCTCCTTGGCGCCCAGCAGATGCGCGTGCCGCATCGCGCGGCGCATGATGCGGCGCAGGACATAGCCGCGCCCCTCATTGGCGGGCAGCACCCCGTCGGCGACCAGGAACCCGGCCGAGCGCAGATGGTCGGCGATCACGCGGTGCGACGCCTTCTGTCCGTCCTCGGCCTTGGTGTGGGTCAGTTCGCACGACGCGGCGATCAGTGCCTTGAAGGTGTCGGTGTCGTAATTGTCGTGGACGCCCTGAAGCACGGCCGCGATCCGCTCCAGCCCCATGCCGGTGTCGATCGACTTCTTGGGCAGCTCGCCGACGATCTCATTGGCTTCCTGCTCGAACTGCATGAAGACCAGATTCCAGATCTCGACGAATCGGTCGCCATCCTCTTCCGGGCTGCCGGGAGGGCCGCCATAGATATGGTCGCCGTGGTCGTAGAAGATTTCCGAGCACGGACCGCACGGCCCATTCTCGCCCATCGCCCAGAAATTGTCCTTGGTCGGGATGCGGATGATCTTGTGATCGGGGAGACCCGCGATCTTCTTCCACAGGTCGAACGCCTCGTCATCGGTGTGATAGACGGTGGCGGTCAGCTTTTCGGCCGGAATGCCCCAGACCTTGGTCAACAGGGTCCAGGCATGGGTGATCGCCTGTTCCTTGAAATAGTCGCCGAACGAAAAATTGCCCAGCATTTCAAAGAAGGTGTGATGCCGCGCGGTATAGCCGACATTGTCCAGATCGTTATGCTTGCCCCCGGCGCGCACGCATTTCTGCGAGCTGGTCGCGGTCGAATAGGGGCGCGATTCCAGGCCGGTGAACACGTTCTTGAACGGCACCATGCCCGCATTCACGAACATCAGCGTCGGGTCGTTCTGCGGCACGAGCGGCGCGGAAGGCACGATCTGGTGCCCTTCGCTTCCGAAATAGTCGAGAAAGCCGCGGCGGATGTCGTTGGTCGAGGTCATGCACGCGACTTAGGCGAGGTTTCGCGCGCGCTCAAGCGCCCGCGCGTCAGGGGCGTTCCATCGCATCGGCCCGGACCGCCGGACGACGCCACCACAGATACCAGATCATAGCGAAACCCAGCATATCGCCGATCAGCCGCCCGACCGGATGCCCCGCCATATCCGCCGCATCCTCGAACCGCCCCAGCGTCAGGCCCAGGACGAACAGAAAGGCGGACAATTGCGGATCGGCCACATCGAACACCCGGCCGAGCAGCCAATGGGCAAAGGCGCAGAAAATGGCGGTGCCCAGAAGGCCGTTGGCGAACCCGACCAGCAATGCGACGATCACATCGGCGCTCATCATGCCCTCCCTTCGCCATCCGTGCTCCAGGACAGGCCGCCGGGCAAGCTCTCCGCAGACAGATCGATCTGCAACACCCGTCGACGTCGTCCCGGTGCCGACCGCGCGGAGGCGTGAAGGATCGGCGTCCGGTACAGCCACACCGAGCCTGCCCCGGCCAGACAGGCATCGTCACCCAGTCGGTCGACCACGCCGGATATGGCATCCTCCGCGATCAGGCCCAGCCGGTGGGACCCCGGCGCGACCAGCAACGGCGCATTGTCCGCATCGACCGGATCGAGATGAAGGCGCACCGTCACCATCCGCTCCAACAGCGACACCGGCGGCGCGACATGGACCCGGCCCTGCTTGACCGTCCACGGACCGAAGCCCGCGACCTCTCGCCGCTCCAACACTTCGATCGTGCGATCCTGATGCCAGCCGAGCGCCCAGTTCCCGCCGTCCTGCTTGTCGAACAGGATCGCGCGAACCGGTCGCGCGCCCTGGCCGATCACCGGCACCATGGCGGCACAGAGCCGCCGAACACCCCCGAGACGCGCGACCCGCGCGGGATCGATCCGCTGTCCCGGGCGCCCCTCGGGCCAGTCACCGAAAAGCCGGGCCAGTTCGGCAAGCTCGCCCCGATCCAGTCGCGACGGCCAAAGGGCATAGCCGCGCGCGTCCAGTTCGGCGATCATCCGATCGGCGTATCGAGCGAGGTGGGCGGCGTCGAGAACCAGACCGGCCCGCTCTCCGTCATGTGGAAGCAATCCTCGATCCGGATGCCGAACTTGCCGGGCAGATACAGGCCGGGTTCGTTGGAAAAGCACATGCCGGGCGCCAGCGGCGTCGCCTCGCCATGCACGAGATTGACCGGCTCATGCCCATCCATGCCGATGCCGTGCCCGGTCCGGTGCGACAGGCCGGGCAGGCGATAGCCGGGGCCGAAGCCCTGCCCCTCGTAGAACCGCCGCACCGCGTCGTCGATGCTGCCCGCCGGGGCGCCGATCCGCGCCGCCGCCCGCGCCACCTGCTGCCCCCTGGCGACCAGATCCCAGACCTTGCGCTGCTCGGCGGTCGCCGCGCCATGGACCCAGCTTCGCGAGACATCGGACTGATAGCCCTGCACCGTGCAGCCGCAGTCCATCAGCACGACCTGTCCCTGCGCCACCCGGTGCACCTGGCGGCTGCCATGCGGATAGGCGGACGCTTCGCCGATCAACGCCATGCTGAACTCCGGACTGCCGCCCAGCTTGCGCGTCGCGGCGCTCATCAGCGCGCCGATCTCCGCGCCGGTCATCCCCGCCTCGACGCGCGGGTGGAGCCAGCGATAGGCCGCCATCGTCACATCGGTCGCGAGTTGCATCAGCGCGATCTCGGCGGGGGCCTTGATCATCCGGCACCCGCGCACGACCGGATTGGCCGAGACGAGCCGCGCGCTCGGCAACACCTGTCGCAACCCGTCAAAGGCGAAGAAGCGCGCCGTCTCCTCGATCCCCACCGGACGGCCCGCCAGCTTGCGGTCGCGCAGGAAGCCCGCGACGATGGCGAGCGGGTTCTGGTCCTCCTGCCACACCCGTATCTCGGCGGGCACCGCCAGCGTCTCGCGGACCGAGGGTTCCTCGAAGAACGGGGTGACGATGCACGGCTCGCCCTCGACCGGCAGGATCGCCGCGGTCAGCCGCTCGCTGCGCCACCATTGGACGCCGGTGAAATAGACCATGGTCGATCCCGGCTCGATCAGGATCGCGCCGATACCGTTCGCCTTCATCAGCGCCTGCGCGCGGGACAGCCGCCGGGCCCGCTCCTGCGCGCCGATCGGCACCGCACCGCCGGTCATGTCGGACAGCCCCGCCAGATCGGGTTCGGCCGCCCGCAACAGGCCGGGGCGGACGAGGAGCGGCAGGGCGGCGGCGGCGAGCACGGCGCGGCGGGACATCGGAGTCTGCATGACCGCGACGATAGAATTCTTGACCTGAGCGCCGCAATGCCCTTGGCTCGCGCGCGTAATCTATATTGGGGTATGCATGGCCAAGCGGCTGACCTTGTACATCTTCATCGGGCTGGTTCTCGGGCTCGTCGTCGGACTGGCGCTCAACCTGTCGCTCGACGACGGCAGCGCCGCGGCGGCCGCCGAGTTGAAGACGATCGCCGGCTATTTCGCGATCGTCACCGGCCTGTTCCTGCGGCTGATCAAGATGATCATCGCACCACTCGTCTTCGCCACCCTGGTCTCGGGCATCGCGCAGATGGGCGACACCAAGGCATTGGGGCGGATCGGTTTTCGTTCGCTCGCCTGGTTCATCTCGGCCAGCCTCGTCTCGCTCAGCCTGGGCATGATCCTGGTCAACCTGCTGCATCCGGGCGTCGGCCTGAACCTGCCGCTGCCCGCCGTCACCGCCGATAGCGGGGTGGTGAAGACCGGGTTCGACCTCCAGAAATTCGTCACCCATCTGGTCCCCGCCTCGCTGGTCGAGGCGATGGCGACCAACGAGGTGTTGCAGATCGTCATCGGATCGCTGTTCCTGGGCGTGGCGATCACCGCGGTCGGCGAACGCGCCGCGCCGCTGGTCCGCGCGGTCGATGCGCTGGTCGCGGTCATGTTGCAGGTGACCGATTATGTCATGCGCCTGGCGCCGCTGGCCGTGTTCGGCGCGGTTGCGGGCACGCTGACCGAGCGGGGGCCGGGGGTCATCGGCAATCTCGCGGTGTTCATGGGCAGCTTCTATCTCGGGCTGCTGCTGCTCTGGGTGGTGCTGATCGCCGTCGCGACGCTGTTCATCGGCGGGCGCATCCGCGAGCTTCTGTCGCATATCCGCGCGCCGTTGATCCTGGCCTTTTCGACCGCCTCGTCCGAGGCCGCCTATCCGCGCATCCTGGAGGGGCTGGACCGGTTCGGCGTGCCGCCGCGCATCGCCAGCTTCGTGCTGCCGCTGGGCTATTCGTTCAACCTCGACGGGTCGATGATGTACATGACGTTCGCGTCGCTGTTCATCGCCCAGGCGTACGGCATCGACCTGTCGATCGGGCAGCAGATCACCATGCTGCTGGTCCTGATGGTCACGTCGAAGGGGATTGCGGGCGTGCCGCGCGCCTCGCTGGTGGTGATCGCGGCGACGATGCCGATGTTCCACATTCCCGAGGCAGGGCTGCTGCTGATCCTGGCGGTCGACCATTTCCTCGACATGGGCCGGTCGGCGACCAACGTGATCGGCAATGCGGTGGCCAGCGCGGTCATCGCGAAATGGGAAGGGCCGCTCGACGCGCCCGAGCCGGTCGATGTCGAGTCGCTCCACGCGCCGTCGGGACATCTGGCCCAGCCCGCCCCCGACAGCTTCCGGCAGATCGGGGGGCATTGATCCCCTCGCCCGCCATCCGGGGGCGGCCCTGCCCCCTATGGCCGAGCGGGATTGTCCTTCTCAGGCATAGGCATAGGGGCCGCCCTTGGCGAGCGCGACCTGATAGGCGGGGCGCGCGTGGATGCGTTCCAGCCAGGCGATCGTCGCGGGGCGGCTTTCGTCCAGCCCCGCCCGCGCCCGCGCCGCCTCGAGCGGGAAGCTCATGATGATGTCCGCCGCGGTGAACTGGTCGCCCGCGAACCAGGGCGAATGGGTCAGCTCGCTTTCGACATAGTCGAGATGCCGGTCGATCATCGGCATGAACCGCTTGATCGCCGCCTTGCCCAGCACGGGAATGCGGCTGAGCACGAGCAGGACGAACAGGGGCGGCATCAGCGAGCCCTCGGCATAATGCAGCCAGAAGCGCCAGCGTTGCACCGCGTCGCGGTGTGCGGGCGGGCCCAGGCGGCCATCGGCCTTGCCGACCAGATATTCGATGATCGCCCCCGTCTCGGCGATCACCATGCCGTCATCCTCGATCACCGGCGATTTGCCGAGCGGATGCACCGCACGCAGTTCGCGCGGGGCGAGCATCGTCTTGCGGTCGCGCCGATAGCGTTTCACCGCATAGGGCAGGTCGAGTTCCTCCAGCATCCACAGGATGCGTTGCGACCGCGAATTTTCGAGATGATGGACGATGATCGTCATGCCTGTTCCCCATGATGCGGGCGGGGTAACGCGCCAGACCGACCGCAAGGCCCAAAGGCCGCCGGAATGCGGCCATGAACCGATGGCTCAGGCCGCTCCCGCCCTTACCCGCCAGATCCAGGCGGAGGCCGGCAGGGCCACCTGATCGCCGGTGCGGTGATGGGACAGCCCCTCGTGCAACGCCGCCGCGATCCGCGCCCGCTCATCCGGGCCGGCGGTCGACATCGCTCGCGCCGCCGGGCCGATGCGGGACAGGAAATCCACCGCATCCTCGATCGGCGTCGCGCCCTGCCCGACGACATATTCGAAATCGACCCGCGCGGCGGCCTCCAGCGCCCATCCGGCCTGTTCCAGCCACGCCCCCACGCGATGCGAATCGGCAAAGGCGAAGGGGCCCGGTTCATAACCGGCGGCGGGCGCGGGCGAATGGCCGATCGCCTCGTCCGCCAGCGTCGCAAATCCGTTGCGCGCCCGCTCGTCGAAGCAGGAAAAGACCATCGCCGCCCCCGGCGACGCGGCCGCCCGCAAGCCCGTGAACGCCGCGACGGGGTCGGGAAAGAACATCACGCCGTGACGCGAGACGAAGAGGTCGAACGGCCCCTCGGACGCGGCGACCGACACCGCGTCGCCGCAGACGAAGCGGAGCGCCCCGCCCCGGCCCTCCACGTCCACCGCCCGCGTCCCTGCCAGGGCCAGCATTTCCGGCGACAGATCGACCCCGACGACGTCCAGTTCGGGACGCGCCGCCCGGAGCGCCAGGCCGGTCGACCCGACCCCGCAGCCTATATCCAGCGCCCGCCCCCGCTGGGGCGCGACGGCGGCGATGGCGGCGTCGAGATGCGCCGTCAGATGGGTGAAGCTGCGTTCGGTGCGACGCCATTGCTCGGCCCAGACATCGCCGACCCGGCCGCTCCAATCCAGTCCGCTGGTCATCGCCCCCTATCGTCCCCCAAAGCAAAACGGCCCGCCGTCTCCGGCGGGCCGCTGGTCCCTCTTACAGATCGTCGTCCGCATCGGGACCGGTCATCATGTCCTCGGCCACCTGCTCGGTCCGCTGGCGGATCGCGCGTTCCAGGCGGTCGGCCATGTCGGGATTCTCGCGCAGGTAATTCTTGGCGTTCTCACGCCCCTGCCCGATGCGGACCGAGTCGTAGGAGAACCAGCTGCCCGACTTCTCGACCAGCCCGGCCTTGACGCCCAGATCGAGGATCTCGCCGATCTTCGAGATGCCTTCGCCATACATGATGTCGAATTCGACCTGCTTGAACGGCGGGGCGACCTTGTTCTTCACCACCTTCACGCGGGTCGCGTTGCCGGTGATGTCCTCACGGTCCTTGATCTGGCCGGTGCGACGGATGTCGAGCCGGACCGAGGCATAGAATTTCAGTGCATTGCCGCCCGTCGTCGTCTCCGGGTTACCGTACATCACGCCGATCTTCATGCGCAGCTGGTTGATGAAGATCACCATGCAGCGCGAACGGCTGATCGATCCGGTCAGCTTGCGCAGCGACTGCGACATCAGGCGGGCCTGAAGGCCGACATGGCTGTCGCCCATCTCGCCCTCGATCTCGGCGCGCGGGACGAGCGCGGCGACCGAGTCGACCACCAGCACGTCGATCGCGTTCGAGCGGACCAGCGTGTCGGTGATCTCCAGCGCCTGCTCGCCGGTATCCGGCTGCGACACGATCAGTTCGTCGATATTGACGCCCAGCTTCTTGGCATAGACGGGATCGAGCGCGTGTTCGGCGTCGACGAAGGCGGCGGTGCCGCCCATCTTCTGCGCCTCGGCGATGACGTGCAGCGCCAGCGTGGTCTTGCCCGAGGATTCGGGGCCATAGACCTCGATCACGCGACCGCGCGGCAAGCCGCCCACGCCCAGCGCGATGTCGAGCCCCAGCGAGCCGGTCGAGATCGCCTCGACCTGCATCGTCTCCTTCTGCCCCAGCTTCATCGCCGAGCCCTTGCCGAACGCCCGGTCGATCTGAGCGAGCGCGGCGTCGAGCGCCTTTTGACGGTCTGCGTTTGCGGTTGCCATGCCTGTTTCGATCACTTTCAGATTGGCGGCCATCAGATGCTTCCTTCGCTAGACCAAGCGCGTGGTCCATTCAACGCATCTGCAATGTATGCACTTTGTTCCACAGGAACAAGATGGGAACAAATATCAGGTCAAAAAAGTCGGCAGCGCCCACCAGCCCTGGTCGCGCGCCTGCGTCGCCGCCGCATCCCGGTCCGCGACGGTGTCGAAGATCGCGAAACAGGTCGCCCCCGATCCCGACATGCGCGACAGCCCGACGCCGGGCGCCTGGCCCAGAAAGGCCAGCACCGCGTCGATCGCCGGGGCCAGCGCGCGCGCCGGGGGTTCCAGATCGTTCCGCCCCGCCGCCGCGACCGCCATCACCTCGCCTTCTCCCAGTCCGCCGCGATCCATGCCGTCCCAGCGGCCGAACACCGCCGCCGTCGACACGCCGACGCCCGGATTGACCAGCAGCACCGGCACATCGCCCAGCGGCGGCAGCGGTTGCAGCGCATCCCCCTTGCCCCGGCCCCATGCGGTCCGGCCGAGCAGACACGCGGGCACGTCCGCGCCCAACTCGCCCGCCAGCGCGAACAATTCGGGATGGTCGGGCGCCACGCCATGCAGCCGCGCCAGCGCGCGCAGCGTCGCCGCCGCATCCGCCGACCCGCCACCAATGCCCGAGGCGACCGGCAGATGCTTGTCGAGCGTGATCGCATGATCCGCCGCAACGCCGAACCGCACGCCAAAGCCCTGCGCGGCGCGCATTACCAGATTGTCCTGCTGCGCCTCGCCCGCCAGACGGTCGGCGAACGGCCCGGTCAGGGTCAGGCCAGTCGCGGCGGCGGGTGCGACCGTCACGACGTCGCCGTCGCGGCAAAAGGCGAACAGCGTCTCCAGCTCGTGATAGCCGTCCGCCCGGCGCGCCCGGACGTGAAGGGCCAGGTTGATCTTGGCGGGCGCGGTCTCGACAATGGCGGTCATCCCCGCCCCATGCGACGCCCCGCGCCCGCCAGCAAGAGCGATCAGCGCGACAGCTTGGGCGTGATCCGCGCCCGTTCGCTCTCGTCGGCGGTCAGCGCCGCCGCGCGCCAGGCATAGCGCGCCTCATAATGCCGCCCCAGCGACCAATAGATGTCGCCGAGATGATCGTTGATCTCGCTATTGGCGGGCTCGGCCATGGCGGCACGCTCGATCAGCGGCAGTGCACGCCCGGGCTGCCCCGCCCGGAAATAGGCCCAGCCCAGCGAATCGGTGATCGAGCCATTGTCGGGCGCCAGCTTGCTCGCCCGCTCCAGCATGGCCAGCGAGCCCGCGACATCCTGCCCCCGCTCGACCCGCGCATAGCCCAGATAGTTGAGCGCCAGCGGCTCGTCCGGCGCCAGCGCCACCGCGCGGGCGAGCGCTGCATCCGCCTCGTCCCGCCGCCCCGCCTGATCCAGCGCGCCGCCATATTGCAGCCAGGCCGCCCAGGGCAGCGGCGGATCGGCGCGGGTCACCCGCTCATACCAGGGCACCGCCTCGGCGGGTTGCTGGGCGGCGATCAGCTGGTCGGCATAGACCTGCCAGTCGTCGACCGTCGCATTCTTCGCGGTCGCCAGCCCACGCGCCAGCATCAGTGCCTCGCCCATCCGCTCGGCCGCCCCGAGCAGCCCGACCCGCACCACCGCCGCACGGTGGGCAAAGGCGCGGCGCGGGTCCACCCCCGCCAGCGCGGCGATGGCGGCGTCCCACGCCTCGTCCTTCGACAGCGCCTCGGCCAGCAACAGCCGTGCCCGATCATTGCCCGGATCGGCGATCAGAGCGGTGCGCGCGAGCGCGATGACCAGCGGGCGCGGGCCGTCGCTCGCCAGCTCGGCACCGACGCGGACGAACAGTTGCGACACGCCGAAGCCCAGGTCCGGCTTGACACCCAGCGCCTTGCGACCGGCATCGACCAGCGGATCGGTCATCAGGCGGCGGGCATCGGCCTCGTCGCCATGGCCCGCCATCAGCGCGGCGGCGGCGATCCGGGTATCGGCGGGCGGGCGCATCGCCTCCAGCAGCAGCCGGACCGAGGAATCGTCCATCTTCCTCGCCGCCAGCGCCAGCAGCAGCCGATGCTCCTCGGCCAACCGCCGCGCGACCGGCTCCTTGCCTGCGCTGTCGAGCGCGGGTTCGACCGGCTGTCGGCGATCCCAGGCCGCCCAGGCCTTCAGCACCGGCGACAGAATCTTGAGCGGCCCGCCCGCGATCCCGGCGATCGCCGCGTCATAGCCCGCCCGGTCGCCCTTGCGCGCCGCGATCGCCAGGTCGAGCAGCGTCACGTCGATCGGCGCGACCTTCTCGGCCTGCATGACGCGCGCGGCGCGCAGCGCCAGCGCCTCGTCGCCGCTGATCATCGCCTCGCGATAGGCGCGCACCGCCACCGCCGGATCGTCGGGCCACCCCGCCAGCGCGGTCGCATAATCGCCCGCCGCCTCGGCCGCACGCCCCTCGGCCGCCGCGACGCGGGCGGCGAGATAGGCGGAGAGCGGCTCGGGCGTGGCACGAACCGCCGCCGCCACAGGCACCGTCCAGGCGGCGGAGGCCAGGACGGTCGCCGATAGGAGGAAGGCCAGCCGACGCTTACATATTGGGATAATTGGGTCCTCCGCCGCCTTCGGGTACGACCCAGTTGATATTCTGGGTCGGGTCCTTGATGTCGCACGTCTTGCAGTGGACGCAGTTCTGGGCGTTGATCACGAATTTCGGATCGCCCTCGTCCACGCCGACCACCTCATAAACACCCGCCGGGCAGTAGCGTTGCGCGGGCTCGTCGAACAGCGGCAGGTTGTGCGCGATCGGCACGCTCGCATCCTTGAGCGTCAGATGGACCGGCTGATCCTCCTCATGGTTGGTGTTCGACAGGAACACCGAGGAGAGGCGATCGAAGGTCAGCACGCCATCGGGCTTGGGATAGTCGGGCTTCTTCACCTGATCCTTGCGCCACAGCGTCTCGTGATCGGGCTTGTGCTTCATGGTGAAGGGCATCTTCAGTCCGAAATGCTCCGACCACATGGTGACGTTGGCAAGCCCGCTGCCGACGAAATCGCCATATTTCTTGACGAGTGGCACGACATTGCGGACGCCCGCCAGCTCCTTGTAGAGCCAGGAGGCGCGGAACGCCTCGGGATAGTCGGTCAGCTCGTCGCCCTCGCGCCCCGCCTGCACCGCCGCGAACGCCGCCTCGGCGGCCAGCATCGCCGACTTCATCGCGCCATGCGTGCCCTTGATCCGCGGCACGTTGAGGAAGCCTGCCGAACAACCGACCAGCACGCCGCCAGGGAAGGTCAACTTGGGGATCGCCTGAAGCCCGCCATCATTGATCGCGCGCGCGCCGTAGGAGACGCGCTTGCCGCCCTTCAGCAGCTCGGCGATGACCGGATGGGTCTTCCACTTCTGCATCTCCTGGAACGGGGAGATGTACGGGTTGGAATAGTTCAGCCACGTCACGAAGCCGATCGCGACCTGTCCCCCCGCCTGGTGGTAGATGAAGCCGCCGCCATTGGCGTCGTCGCCCAGCGGCCAGCCCTGGGTATGGATGACGCGGCCCGGCACATGCTTGGCGGGATCGATGTCCCACAATTCCTTGATGCCCAGGCCATAGATTTGCGGATCGCTGTCGCGCGCCAGGTCGAACTGGCGGATAATCTCCTTGGACAGATGCCCGCGCACGCCCTCGGCGAAGAAGGTGTATTTGGCGTGGAGCTCGAGGCCCGGCTGGTAATCGGGCTTGTGGGTGCCGTCGCGCGCCACGCCCATGTCGCCGGTCGCCACGCCCTTCACCCGGCCATCCTCGTGGAACAGGATTTCGGCGGCGGCGAAACCGGGGAAGATCTCGACGCCCAGTTCCTCGGCCTTGCCCGCCAGCCAGCGGCACAGATTGCCGAGGCTCCCCGTATAGGTGCCCTTGTTGTGCATGAAGGGCGGGACCAGCGCGTGCGGCACGTTGCGGTGCTTGCCCGCGGTCAGGATCCAATGATGATTCTCGGTCACCGGCACCTCAGCCAGCGGGCAGCCGTCGTCGCGCCAGTCGGGCAGCAGTTCGTCGAGCGCGATCGGGTCGATCACCGCACCCGACAGGATGTGCGCGCCGACCTCCGAGCCTTTTTCCAGCACGCAGACCGACAGCTCGGCGCCGCCTTGCGTCGCCAGCTGCTTCAGGCGGATCGCGGCCGACAGGCCCGCTGGCCCGGCGCCGACGATCACCACGTCATAGGGCATCGATTCGCGTTCGCTCATGGCATCCTCGCATCTGGTCCGCACCGCTGCCGTAGCGTCCCGTGGATCGGGCTCGTCCGGGCGCGGACGGGAAACAACTTGTCCTGACAGCCGATCCGACAGATTGACGCGCACGTCAACCTTGCAGCATGGGCTAATCCCATATGGGGGCTATTCCGACGTTCGACAGCGCACCGTTCGACAGCGCACAGGCGGCCAGCGTGCTCGACTGGTGGCACGACGCGGGCGTCGACCTGCTGGTCGAGGACGAACCCCGCGACTGGATGGCCGCCGAGCCCGTGCGGCCGATCGGCTTCGCCGCCCCCGCGCCCGCTCCGCTGCCCGCACCGGGTCTGGTCCCCACCCTGCCCGCCGCCGCCCCGGCCGCACTGCTGCCCGATACGCTGGACGCCTTCCTGGCCTGGCGCCTGTCCGACGCCGCGCCGGAGGCGGCGTGGGACGGCATCTCGCTGACCGCCACCGGCCCCGCCGAGGCGCCGCTGATGGTGCTGGTCGACTGCCCCGACCGCGACGACGGCGAAGCGGGACAGATATTGTCGGGCGCGGCCGGTCGCTTGTTCGACCGGATGCTCGCCGCCATCGGCCAGTCGCGCGAGACCATCCACCTCGCCTCGGTCTGCGCGCGGCGGCCGCTGGCGGGCCGGACTCCGGCGGGACTGGAGACGCGGCTGGCCGAGATTTCGCTGCATCATATCGGGCTGGTCCGGCCGCGTTCGCTGCTCCTGCTGGGCAATGCGGCGAGCCGTGCCGTGCTCGGGACCGAACTCACCGGCGCGCGCGGACATTCGCATGCCGTTGACCATAAAAGCGGCAAAAGCCAGGCGGTCGCCAGTTTCCATCCGCGCTTTCTGATCGAAAAGCCGATGGCAAAGGCGGAGAGCTGGAAGGATTTGCAAAGGATCATGGGGGACATGCGCGCATGAAGCTGGGCCAGGCGATCGCACGGACGGCGACCATCGGGGCTTTGCTGGCGGCCGGAACCGGCACCGCCTTCGCCGCCGCGCCGGGAGAACCCGCGGCGGATGCCCGCGCCACCGCCTCGCCAAAGGCCCCGCCCGCCATCCCCGCGCTGCTCGATGCCGATCAGAAGACGGGCTATGCGCGCATCTTCACTGCGATCCGCGAGAGCCGCTGGACCGATGCGCAGCTGGAGCTGGACTCGCTGAAGCCGGGGCCCCTCCACGCCATCGCCCGCGCCGAGCTCTATACCGCCAAGGGATCGCCCAGGGTCGATGCCGAGCGGCTGGTCGCGCTTCTCAACGAAGCGCCCGAACTGCCCCAGGCCGAACAGCTCGCCCGGCTCGCCCGGTCGCGCGGCGCGAAGGACCTTCCCCCGCTGCCCGAGGCGCACAGCCTGATCTGGCAGGACGGCGCGCCCCGCCGCGTCCGCGCCAAGAGCGTGCGGAGCGACCAGATCGCCGCCGAGCTGGCGGTGCGGATGCAGCCCTTCATCAAGGCCGATGACGGCCCCTCGGCCCAGGCCCTGCTGGATGCGACCCAGGGCCTGTCGCCCGAGGCGCTGACCGAGTGGCAGCAGCGTGTCGCCTGGATCTATTTCCTGATGGGCGACGACGCCAATGCCCGGACCATGGCGGCCAAGGCGGCCGACGGGGCCGGCGAATGGGCGGTGCAGGGGCGATGGACCACCGCGCTGTCGGCGTGGCGGCAGAATGACTGCCAGGCCGCCGAGACCGCGTTCGAGGGTACGGCGGCGCGCGCCACCGATGTCGACCTGCGCGCCGCCGCGCTTTATTGGGCCGCGCGCGCCGACATGGTCTGTGGCCGTCCCGACAAGGTCGAGGGGCGGCTCCGCTCCGCCTCGCAGTTCCGCGAGAGCTTCTATGGCCAGCTCGCGCGCCAGGCGCTGGGCATGCGCGGCGACCGCGAGCCGCGCGGGCAGCTGGTCGCGACCGACTGGGTCGCGCTCGACCGTCGCCCCAACATCCTCGTCGCCGCCGCGCTGGTCGAGATCGGCGAGACCGATCTGGCCGATCAGGTCATCCGCCAGCAGGCGCGGATCGGCCAGCCGCAGGAGTTCCGCAACCTCGTCCGCCTGGCCGAATCGCTCGACCTTCCCGCCACGACCGTATGGCTGGCGCACAACTGCCCGGCGGGCGTCACCGCCACCGCCGAGGCGCGCTATCCGACGCCCAGCTGGACGCCCGACAGCGGCTGGCGGGTCGAAAAGGCGCTGGTCTATGCGCACACGCTTCAGGAAAGCGGCTTTCGCAACAAGGTGGTCAGCCCGGCGGGCGCGTACGGCCTGATGCAGATCATGCCCGCAGCCGCCACCGACTTCGCGCGCGAACGCGGCGTGTCGATCGACCGCTCGGCGCTGACCAAGCCGTCGACCAACATGGATATCGGCCAGCGGCATCTGGAGCGGTTGCGCGACATGACCGGCGTAACCGGCGGCCTGCTGCCCAAGGTGATCGCGGCCTATAATGCTGGCCCCAAGCCGGTCGGCGAATGGAACAGCCTGGTCCGCGACAATGGCGACCCGCTGCTCTATATCGAGAGCATTCCTTATTGGGAGACGCGCGGTTACGTGACCACAGTGCTGCGCAATTACTGGATGTACGAAGGCCAGACCGGCAAGGCCAAGTCGCCCAGCCGCGCCGCGCTGGCCCAGGGGATGTGGCCGCGCTTCCCCGGCCTTCCGGGGGCCAGCGCGGTACGGCTCCAACGGCCCAACACCGCGCAGGCGAGCCTGCCCCGCCGGACCACCATCGCGCTGAACGCGGCGGTGAACCCGCAGTCGAGCACCGCGCTTCCCCAGGCGAATTGAGCGGGGGTGTCGGGGCTGAGGGTTTCCCTTGGCCTTCGACTTCGCTCAGGCTGAACGGCGGGGGGTGCGAGGACCATCGCCATTTCTATCCGGTAAGGGCCAGTCGACATTCAGCGATGCCTTCCCGTCCCTCGCCCCTCGCAGAGGGGAGAGAGTTGCGCAGACTTGGCCTTTGCGAGAGCAAAGGCTTAGTCGGAGCTGGGAGAGGGGTGGCGCTAGCCAGCAGGCTGGCAAGCTTCGCTAACCCTCTCCCCTGTCCAGGGGAGAAGGAAGAAGACACAATCCTGAATATCGATCCGCCCCCGCGGGCGTGGTCGATCACACCGCCCCTTCCCGACAGGCCAGCCATGACGCAACCCGAATATCGCTTCCGCCCGCCAGTCCCTCCCCTCCGTTCAGCCTGAGCGAAGTCGAAGGCCACGCCCCTCCGCGCGCCAAGCCGCCCCCGAAACTCCCGCAGAGACGTTCACCCCCCATGCCCATCGACACAAGCCGCAGCTTCCTGCCCGTCCGCATCGCGGTGCTGACCGTCTCCGACACCCGCTCGCTGGCGGAGGACCGCTCGGGCGACACGCTGGCGGGACTGCTGACCGAGGCGGGGCATGAACTCGCCGCGCGCAGCATCCTGCGTGACGATACCGACCAGATCGTCGCCCAGCTGAACCGCTGGATCGACGATGCCAGCATCGACTGCATCCTGACCACCGGCGGCACCGGCGTCACGGGGCGCGACGTCACCCCCGAGGCGGTCGAGCAGGTCGCGAGCAAGATGATCCCCGGCTTCGGCGAGCTGTTCCGCTGGCTGAGCTTCCAGACGATCGGCACCTCGACCATCCAGTCGCGCGCCTGTGCCTGCGTCGCGCGGGGCACCTATATCTTCGCACTCCCCGGATCGACCGGGGCGGTCAAGGATGCGTGGAACGGCATCCTCCGCGACCAGCTCGACAGCCGCCACCGCCCGTGCAACTTCGTCGAGCTGATGCCCCGCCTGCTGGAACGCTGACCGGCGTCAGTCCGCCTGCATCACGGCAAGCTCATGCCCGTCGACATCGCGGAAATGAAAGCGCCGCCCGCCCGGAAAGGCGAAGATCGGCACCACGATCGTCCCGCCCGCCGCCTCGACCGCCGAGAGCGTCGCCTCCAGCGCCTCGACCCGGATGACGGGCAGCGGCGCCTTCACCTTTTCGGGTGAGGCGTCCAGCCCGACATCGGTATCCCCGCTCATCGTCGCGGCATAGTCCGGCCCGAAATCGGTGAAGCACCAGCCGAACGCCTCGGCATAGAAACGCTTCGCCGCCGCCCGGTCCCCGACCGGCAGTTCGAGATAGTCCAGACGCGCCATGACCCGACTCCTTCGTTCTTGCTATGTTCCATTTCCTGCCCTAGTTTCGGGTGATGGGCAAGCGCGATATGGCCAGGCGGACTCCACGCGGTGCGACGGTCAACGCGACCAGCGCCCGTTTCGCCTTGCCGCAGGTCATGGCCGACGGCGACTGGCTCGACATGCAGGATCAGGTCGATGGCGCCCCGCCCCCCTTGCGGACCAGCGTGACCGTCGAGCGACCGCGCACGATCCTGAGCCGCAACAGCTCGCCCGACGTGCCGTTCGACCGCTCGATCAATCCCTATCGCGGCTGCGAGCATGGCTGCATCTATTGCTTCGCGCGGCCTAGCCACGCCTATCACGACCTGTCGCCGGGGCTGGATTTCGAAAGCCGGCTGTTCGCCAAGCCGAACGCCGCCGAATTGCTGCGCGCCGAACTGGCCAGGCCCGGCTACCGCGTCGCGCCCATCGCGCTGGGCACCAACACCGACCCCTATCAGCCGATCGAGGGCGAATGGCGGATCACGCGCGACATTCTGGGCGTGCTGGCGGAGACGAACCATCCGCTGGCGATCACCACCAAATCGGACCGCGTCGTGCGCGACATCGACATTCTGGCCCCCATGGCGGCCCGAGGGCTGGCGACAGTGTGCGTGTCGATCACCTCGCTCGACGCCAGGGTCGCGCGCACGGTCGAGCCCCGCGCGCCGACGCCGGAGCGGCGGCTGGCAGCGGTGGCGAAGCTGGCGGCGGCGGGCATCCCCACCTATGTCTCGATCGCGCCGGTCATCCCCGCGATCACCGATCACGAGATCGAGCATCTGGTCGCCCGCGCCGCCGAGGCGGGGGCGCGCCATGCCTTCTTCGTCCCCGTCCGGCTGCCGCATGAAGTCGCGCCCCTGTTCCGCGCATGGCTGGACACGCATTTCCCCGAGCGCGCGGGCAAGGTGATGGCGATCATCCAGTCGTTGCGCGGGGGACGCGACAATGATCCCGATTTCTTCACCCGGATGCGCGGGCAAGGCCCCTGGGCGGAATTGCTGCGCGTCCGCTTCCACCGCGCCTGTCGGTTGCACGGCCTCAATCGCAACCGGCCGCCGCTCGACACCGGCCAGTTCCGTCCGCCGAGCGGCCCGCAGGGCGAGCTGTTCTGAGGATCATCCCGCTTTGCCCGCGCGTTGGGACCGGGAAGGAGAGCGACGATGATCCACGACCCCGAACAGACCCAGCCCGAACAGGTGCCGAACGAGGACGAGGCCGACAGCTCCGGCGGCGGCTATGGCAATCATGGCGAAGCGGGCGAAGAAGAGCAGGATCGCCGCGAGGTCGGCGGCTGAGCTGATTGCGTCATCGCCCGAACACCGTCACCCCCGCCCGCGCCGGGGTGACGGTCCGGGCTGCTACCCTACCAACGCCAGCCGCGCTTCCGACGACTTCATCGCCACCGCGGTCACGCCTGGCAGGTCCTCGATATGACTGGCCAGCTCGGCGTCGAGCAGGAAGTTGCGCCCCAGCATTAGCAGCGTATCGCCGTCCGGCCCCGCGATCCGCGCCCGGACCTCGCCCCGGCCATTGCGCAGCGGGTCGAGCATCGCGTGCAGCGCCTTGAACGCTGCCTTGTCTGCCACCGTCACCTCGACCACGAACTTTGCAGTGCTGGCGAGTCCGTCAAACGGCTGGACCCGCTTGATGCTGACACGCGGCGCCTCTTCGCCCGGACGGCGATCCAGCTCGACGGTGATGAGCGCGCAATCGCCCTCCTTGGCGGCCTTTTCCAGATCGCCCGCCACCGAATCGTCGAAACAGGTCGCCAGGAACTGCCCCGTCGCGTCGGATAGCTGCGCCATCATATAGCGCTTGCCCCGCGCCGAGGTCCGCCAACGCGCATCCTCGACCAGCACCGCCATGGTCGCGCCGATCCGCGCGCCGTCGTCGGGGATGATCAGGTCGGTCAGCGAGGTATAGGTCCGCGCGCCGTGCATCTTGGCGATATGCGCATGGCGGTCGACCGGATGGGCGGAGAAATAGAAGCCGAACGCCTCCTTCTCCTGCTCCATCCGCTGCGACAGGCTCCAGCGGGTGCCAGTCGGCAGCTTGATCGCGTCGCCCGCCACCTCGGTCTCGCCGAACAGTCCACCCTGCCCGCTCGTCCGCCCCTCATGGGTGCGCGCGGCGATGGCGAGCACGGTTTCGGCGACCGCATGGACGCCCGCACGGTTGACCTCGATCCCGTCGAACGCCCCTGCGGACGCCAGCGTCTCCAGCTGGCGCTTGTTCATCAGGCGCGGATCGACCCGCTTGGCCAGCGCATCGAGCGAGGCAAAGGGGCCGCCCGCATTGCGCTCGACGACCAGCTTCTCCATCGCGCCCTCGCCCACCGACTTGAGCGCGCCCAGCGCATAGCGGACGCCCAGGCCGTCCTCATGTGGCTCGACATCGAACTCGGCCTGGCTGGCGTTAATGCAGGGCGGCAGCATGGTCACGCCCATCCGCCGCGCATCGTCGACGAAGATCGCCAGCTTGTCGGTCAGCGCCATGTCGTAGCACATCGACGCAGCAT
This sequence comes from Sphingomonas sp. NCPPB 2930, assembly GCF_042867205.1. NCBI lineage: Bacteria > Pseudomonadati > Pseudomonadota > Alphaproteobacteria > Sphingomonadales > Sphingomonadaceae > Sphingomonas > Sphingomonas sp. NCPPB 2930. The sequence continues at coordinate 153,518 of NZ_JBHZQU010000005.1, forward strand.
AGAATTCATGCGGGTGATGCGCCTTCAGCCACGCGGTCTGATAGGCGAGCAGCGCATAGGCCGCCGCATGGCTCTTGTTGAAGCCGTAGCCGGCGAACTTGTCGATCAAGTCGAACAGTTCATTGGCCTTTTGCGACGGGATGCCGTTCACCTCCTGGCATCCCTTGACGAAGATGGCGCGCTGCGCGTCCATCTCCGCCTTGACCTTCTTGCCCATCGCGCGGCGGAGAAGATCCGCGCCGCCCAGCGAATAGCCCGCCAGGATTTGGGCGGCCTGCATCACCTGTTCCTGATAGACGAAGATGCCATAGGTCTCGGACAAGATCTGTTCGAGCAGGGGATGCGGGTAGACGATCTCCTCGGTCCCCTGCTTGCGGCGACCGAAGCTGGGGATATTGTCCATCGGGCCCGGTCGGTACAACGACACGAGCGCGATGATGTCGCCGAAATTGGTCGGGCGCACGGCGGACAGGGTGCGCCGCATGCCTTCCGATTCCAGCTGGAACACGCCGACCGTGTCGCCCTTCTGCAGAAGAGCGTAGGTGGCCTCGTCATCCCAGGCCAAGGCCCCGAGATCGACCTCGACCCCGCGCTTGGCGAGCAGCTGCACCGCCTTTTGCAGCACAGACAGCGTCTTGAGGCCGAGGAAGTCGAACTTGACCAGCCCCGCACCCTCGACGAACTTCATGTCGAACTGCGTCACCGGCATGTCCGAGCGCGGATCGCGGTAGAGCGGGACCAGCTGCGCCAGCGGCCGGTCGCCGATCACCACACCCGCGGCGTGGGTCGAGCTGTGGCGCGGCAGCCCCTCCAGCTTCGTCGCCAGATCGAGCAACCGGCGGACCTGGTTGTCGTTGGCATATTCCTTCGCCAACTCGGGCACGCCGTTCAGCGCGCGCTTCAGGTCCCACGGATCGGTCGGGTGGTTGGGGACCAGCTTGGCGAGGCGGTCGACCTGGCCATAGCTCATCTGGAGCACGCGGCCGGTGTCCTTCAGCACCGCGCGCGCCTTCAGCTTACCGAAGGTGATGATCTGCGCGACCTGGTCGCGGCCATATTTCTCCTGGACGTAGCGGATGACCTCGCCACGCCGGGTTTCGCAAAAGTCGATGTCGAAGTCGGGCATCGACACGCGTTCCGGGTTCAGGAAGCGCTCGAACAGCAGGCCCAGCTTCAGCGGATCGAGGTCGGTGATGGTCAACGCCCAAGCGACGACCGAGCCCGCGCCCGAACCACGGCCCGGACCCACGGGAATGTCGTGATCCTTGGCCCATTTGATGAAGTCGGCGACGATCAGGAAATATCCGGGGAAGCCCATCTGGATGATGATGTCGACCTCGAACTTCAGCCGTTCGTGATAGGCCTCGCGCCAGCCGGGCTCGCCCTCGCCCTCCAGCTCTGCGATACGGTCGAGCCGTGCCTCCAGACCCGCCGTCGCGTCGCGGCGCAGCATCGCCGCCTCGCCCTCGCGGTCGCCCGCCAGGCTGGGCAGGATCGGCTTGCGCCACGGGGCCATGACGGCACAGCGCTGTGCGACGACCAAAGTGTTGTCGATCGCTTCGGGCAGGTCGGCGAAGAGCTGCTTCATCACCTCGGCAGGCTTCAGCCAGGCCTCGGGGCTGCTCTTGGGGCGGTCGTCCATTTCGACATAGGTCGAATTGGCGATGCACAGCATGGCATCATGCGCATCGCGGAAGCCGCTATCGGCAAAGCAGCAGGGATTGGTCGCGACCAAAGGCAGGTCGCGGTCATAGGCCAGGTCGATCAGATCCTGCTCGGCCGCGATCTCGACGGGATCGTCCCGCCGCGCCAGTTCGACATAGAGCCGGTCGCCGAAGATCGCCTGAAGCCGGTCGGCATAGGCCTTCGCCCGGTCCGGCTGGCCTTCGGCGAACAGCCGCGCGATCCCGCCCTCCCCGGCGGCGGTCAGCGCGATCAGGCCGGTGCTGAACTTCTCCAGCGTGTCGAAGCCGACATGCGCCGCCAACTCGATCGGCCGGTCGAGATGCGCCGCCGACACCAGCGCACACAGATTGTCATAGCCGGTCATGTCCTGCGCATAGAGCGCGATCCAGTCCACCACCGCGCCGACATTGTCGGGCATGTCCGGCCGCGCCAGGCCCAGCATGGTGCCGATCACCGGCTGAACCCCGGCCTTCTTGGCAGCGTCCGAAAAGGCCATCGCGGCATAGAGGCCGTTGCGGTCGGTCAGCCCGGCGGCGGGAAAGGCGTTCGCCTTGGCCTGCGCCGCAATCGCCTTGGGATCGATCGCGCCGTCGAGCATCGTGAAGGAGGAAAAGATGCGAAGCGGCACATATCCGGAATGCATCACGCACCCTTACGCCAAGCAACATGATTCGACCAGCACGGAACCCCGGTCAAAGGGAGTCGTTACGCCGACAGAATATCCTGATCTCGCTCAAGGACGTGATGATGACCGATACGGACCGTTCTTTTGCCGCCTCGCTTCGGCCCGGTGCCGGATGGGGCTGGATTCTGGCTTACGGCATCCTGTCGGCCTTGCTGGGTCTGGCGGCGTTCCTGTTCCCGGTTCCCGCCACCTTCGCTGCGACGCTGGTGATCGGCGCGTTCCTCATCGCCTCGGGGCTGGTGTCGATCGGTGCCGGTATCTTCGGCAAGGGGCATGAGGGGCGCGGCTATGCGATCGGCTTCGGGATCGTGTCGCTGATCATCGGGCTGATCATGGCGTTCGAGCCCGCGACCGGGGCCATTTCGATCACTCTGTTGATCGCGGTGTGGCTGGCCTTGCGCGGCGTGCTGGAAATCGGGCTGGGCGCGCGGATGCGGCGGCGGCGCGGCTGGATGATCGCGCTGGGCGTGCTGAACATCATCCTGGCGCTGTTCGTGCTGGCGACGCTGCCGTGGAGCGCGATGACGTTGCCGGGCTATATACTGGGGCTCAGCTTCCTGTTCGGCGGGATCACCTCCATCGCCTCGGCACTGGATCACAAGAAGGGGGCGAGTGCGTTTTCGCTTTGAGGCCCTTGGCCTTCGACTTCGCTCAGGCTGAACGGCCGTTCGAACCAACCTCCGTTCACGCTGAGCGAAGTCGAAGCGCACGCCCGGACCTCTACCAAACGGCGCTACTTGCTCCCTGGCTTCAAGCCGAACGGGGGTTGGGTCCAAGCCCCAGCAACCGTGAGACCTAGAGGAGCCCCTCAATGTCGTGCGCCAGATCCTCCGGCTTGGTCGTCGGGGCATAGCGGCCGACCACCTTGCCCGACCGATCCACCAGGAACTTGGTGAAGTTCCACTTGATTGCCTTCGTCCCCAGCAACCCCGGCGCTTCGCGCTTCAGCCACCCGAACAACGGATCGGCGCCGTCGCCATTGACCTCGACCTTCGCCATCACCGGGAAGGTCACGTCATAGGTCAACGAACAGAAATTCGCGATCTCCGCCGCGTCGCCCGGCTCCTGCGCGCCGAACTGGTTGCAGGGAAAGCCCATCACGGTCAGCCCCTGCGCCGCATAACGACGATGCAGCGCCTCCAGCCCTTCATATTGCGGGGTGAAGCCGCATTTGGACGCGGTGTTGACCACCAGCAGCACGCGCCCGGCATAGGCCGCCATGGCGACCGGCGTGCCGTCCGCCGCCCGAACGGTGAAATCGCTGATCCCGCTCATCGATGCTTCCCCAGCAGATAGTCCAGATTGGCGCGCACGCCGGGCCATTCGCGATCGATGATCGAATAGACGACGCTGTCGCGGATGCGCCCGTCCGCCATCACCTGATGCCCGCGCAGCACGCCGTCCTTCTTCGCGCCCAGCCGCTCGATCGCCGCCTGGCTGCGCTTGTTGAGCGAATCGGTGCGGATCTGGATCGCCTGACACTCCATCACCTCGAAGGCATGGGCCAGCAGCATCCGCTTCGCCTCGGTATTGACGCCGGTCCGCTGGACGCGCGCCGCGTAGAAAGTGCCGCCAATCTCCAGCCGCCGGTGCTGCGGCGCCATCCGCATATAGCGGGTCGTGCCGACCACCGCGCCGTCCGGCGTCTCGACCGTGAAGAGCAGCGCACGGCCCACGTCGCGCTCCTTGAGCGCCGCCGCCAGCCAGCGCTCGGGCGTCTTCATCATCGAGACATTGGCGTAGAAGATGTTCCAGAGTTCGCCCTCGCGCGCGGCCTCGACCAGCGCGGGCAGATCGGCCTCGACGAAGGGGCGCAAGCGAACGTGGCGGCCGGTCAGCGTCGGCGTCTCGCTCCAGACGCTCATTGCAGGCGGCCTTCGTGGAGGCGCACCACCCGGTCCATCTTCAATGCCAGCCGCTCGTTATGCGTCGCGACCAGCGCTGCCGAACCCTCGCCGCGCACCAGCCGCAGGAATTCGGCCAGCACGACCTCGGAGGTGTGTTCGTCCAGATTGCCGGTCGGCTCGTCGGCCAGCACCAGCGGCGGCTGGTTGGCGAGCGCACGGGCGACCGCGACTCGCTGCTGCTCGCCGCCCGATAGCTGGCTCGGCCGATGGGTCAGCCGGTGGCCGAGGCCGAGTGCGGTCAGCAACCCCCTGGCCCGCGTATCGGCGGCGGCGGGCAGCTTGCCCTGCACCAGTTGCGGCAGGACGACATTCTCGATCGCGTTGAAATCGGGCAGCAGGTGGTGGAACTGGTAGACGAAGCCCAGATAATCCCGCCGCGCGATGGTGCGGCCGTGCGAGTCGAGCTTCGACACCTCCTCGCCCGCGATCCGGATCGAGCCCGAGAAACCGCCCTCCAGCAAACCGACCGCCTGGAGCAGCGTCGACTTGCCCGAGCCCGAGGGGCCCAGAAGCGCCACGATCTCACCCGGCGCGACGGCCAGGTCGACGCCGCGCAGCACCTCGATCGTCTGCCCGCCCTGGGTGAAGCTGCGCGAGAGCTCACGCGTCTCCAGCACCGGCTCGGCCGTGCGGGGGGCGACGGCATCGCCCATGCGGATGATCGGATCATTCATAACGCAGCACCTGCACCGGGTCCGTGCTCGCCGCCTTCCAGGCGGGGTAGAGCGTGGCGAGGAAGGAGAAGACCAGCGCCATCGACGCGATCACGATGATCTCCACGGGGTCGGTCTTGGACGGCAGCTCGGTCAGATAGCGGATCGAGGGGTCCCACAGATTCTGCCCCGTCACGAACTGGACGAAGTTCACCACGCCCTGGCGATAGAACAGGAACACCGCGCCCAGCGCCAGCCCCGCAACCGTGCCCAGCGCGCCGATCGTCGTGCCCACCGTCATGAAGATGCGCATCAACCCGCCGCGCGTCGCACCCATCGTGCGCAGAATGGCGATGTCGCGCGTCTTGGCACGGACCAGCATGATCAGCGAGGACAGGATGTTGAACACCGCGACCAGGATGATGATCGACAGCACGGTGAACATCGCCACCCGCTCGACCGCCAGCGCCTCGAACAGCTGCGCGTTCATCGTCCGCCAGTCGGCGATCACCGCGCGCCCGCCCAGCTTGTCGGCGAGCGGCGCAAGGATCTGGCCCACCCGGTCGGCGTCCACCGTCTGGATTTCGACCATGCCGACCGTGTCGCCCATCAGAAGCAGCGTCTGCGCATCCTCGATCGGCATGATGACATAGGCCTTGTCATAGTCGTACACCCCGATCTCGAAGATCGCGCCGACCGTATAGCTGACGATGCGCGGCACCGTGCCGAAGGGGGTGGTCTGCCCCTGCGGACTGATCAGCGAAATCTCCGAGCCGACCTGCGCGCCCAGCGCCTCCGCCAGCCGGCTGCCGATCGCGATGCGGCCGCTGCCCGGTGTGATGCTGTTCAGATTGCCCATGATGATCTTGGAGCGGATCGCCGAATTGCCCCGGATGTCCTGCACCCGCATGCCGCGCACCAGCACCGCCTCGACCCGGCCGTTATAGCTGGACATCAGCGGCTGCTCGATCATCGGCACCGCGCTGGTCACGCCCGGCGTCGCTTTGGCCTCGCGCACGATGTCGCGCCAGTCGGGCAGGCGCCCGCCCACCCCCTGCACCACCGCATGACCGTTCAGCCCGACGATCTTGTCGAACAGTTCGGCGCGAAAGCCGTTCATCACGCTCATGACGATGACGAGCGCGGCGACGCCCAGCATGACCGCGACCAGGCTGATCGAGGCGACGAGGAAGATGAACGCCTCTCCCTTGCCCGGCAGCAGATAGCGCCGGGCGATCATCCGTTCATAGCGTGACAGGATCATTGATGTCCGATCGATCCGTGGAGAAACTGATAAGCCCAGCGGCTGTACGGGCGGCATCCGGCGGTGGCAATGCCGCGCCCGATTCCGGCGGCCAAACGGCCGACTCGCCGCATTGTTGCGCGACGGCAACACAAGCCCCGCAATCGTAGCATCGATGCCGCAAGAGGGATGACAAGCCCCGCCATCCTAACGTACCACAATCTCACTGAGACACAGGCAGCAACGGCCGTGGTTCGGGGATTGCTCCAACGCTCACCCAAAGAGGTTGATGCGGGAGCGGGAAAAGGGGGCTGACGAGCGATCGTCACGCAGGCGCCCGGATCGGAAACGGTCCGGGCGTTTGTCATTGGGGCCTCGTCGCGCATCGCTCCATCGAAAAGCCGCCGGAACCGGCTGAGAAACGGGGAGCTTCCAAACTCCGTTTCCAGATGCCGGCCCGGCGCCCGTTCACGGGACTGTCGCTATACCAGATCAAGATGAACCGAATGTGGACGAATCCTGTGATTCGTCCCCTTCGATCCTCCCCACCACCGATGGGGAGGAATGGGTCAGAACGACTTGGAAATGGTGAACCCATATGTGCGCGGATCGCCCGGCTGGCCGACGATCAGCCCGGTCGAACCCGACTGGGTCGCCAACAGCTCGTAATAATCATGATCGAACAGGTTGCGGACCCAGACGAACGCGTTCCAGCTGCCCGGCGCCTTGAACCCCGCCCGCACATTGGACAGGCTGTAGCCATTGATGTCGGTATAGGCCGAGCGCGACGGGTTGGACGAGAATTTGGACCGATAGCTGCCGTCATAGCCGAGATAGAATTGCCCCTCGGTCCCCGCCACGGTCGCGGGCAGGTCATATTCCGCGCCGTAGGAAAAGGCCCAGCGCGACACGCCCGGCAGCCACTGGCCCGAAATGTTGCAATAGGGCAGCGAATTGCCCGGCGTCCCCGCCGCCGCCGGCGTGCCGACGATCTGGCCGTTGACCACCGGCAGCGCGGTGCCGCCCGACAGCTCGGGCGGGCATGGCGCGTTGGTGAAGCGGGTATAGCGCGCATCGGTGAAGGCGCCATTGGCATAGACGTTGAACCGTTCGGTCGGGCGGAAGGCCGAATCGATCTCGATCCCCCGCGTCCGCACGCGCCCGGCATTCGCCAGATAGCCACGCAGGACATTGACCTGAAGATTGTTCACCGTCGCCTGATAATCGCCGATCTCGGTCCAGAAACCCGCGATGTTCACCGTCGCGCGGCGGTCGGCGAACTGGGTCTTCAGCCCCAGCTCGAAATGATTGACCTTTTCCGGCTTCACCGTCTGGGTCGCCAGGATCGGGTTGTTCTGCGCATCCAGCGGCAGGCCCGACAGGTTGATGCCCCCCGACTTATAGCTGCGCGCATAGGTCGCGTAATAATGGACATTGGGGTTGAACTCATAGGCGATGGTCAGATCGCCCGACAGGTTCCAGTTGGTGAAGGACGGCGTGTAGTTTTGCGGCGCCAGCACCCCGCGCTGGTCGCTGGTCAGGCTGGTCGAACCCGCGCCATTGGTCACGACCGAGACATAGGAGCCGTCCTTGCGGTCGTAATTGAGCCGCAGGCCCGGCGATACCGACAGGCGGTCGTCGACATGCCAGGTCAGTTTGCCGAACAGCGCCGCCGAGGTGTTGGTGAAACCGATCGTGTTGCGCGCGGTCAGCCCGTTCAGCGTCGCAGGGTTGCGCCCGGCGGAGCCGGTCGGATTGAGCAGGAAGGCGCTCGCCGCCGGGCCCTGCACCTGCAACCCCTGCGTGTCGATCGACTGCCAGAAGTAAAAGGCGCCCAGCACATAATCGAGCGTCCGCTTGCCGTTGGAGGCGATGCGGATTTCCTGCGTCACCTGGCTCTGCTGCGACGGATTGGCCGAGACGGTGGTGATGGGCAAGCCGATGAAGTCGCGGTCGTTGGACGGGTCCCAGTGCCAGAAGCGCCACGCTGACACGCTGGTCAGCGTCGCCGATCCGATGTCCCAGTTGGCGACCAGCGACAGGCCGCCCAGTTCCTGTTTGGCGCGCAGATCGGTGTCGACATCGGTGAGCCGGTCGAAGGCGTTGGTCGACGGCACGCTATAGCCCTGCGCGGCGGCCAGCGCCGGATATTGGCGATTGAGCGGACGCTGGGTCGCGCCCACCCGCGCATAATATTGGACGCAGCAATTGGGGTTCTGCCGCGCATAATCCCCCGACAGGGTCAGGTCGAGCGTGGGCGTGGCATGCCACAGGAACTGGCTGCGCAGCGACAGATTGTCCTGGCTGTTCTGCCACTCCTGCTGGCGGGTGTTCCAGACGGTGCCGCGCCGCGTGGTGATCGAGGTCGACAGCCGCACCGCCACCTTGTCGTCGACCAGCGGGCCGGACACCGACGCCTTGCCCTGAAAGAAGTCGTAATTGCCGCCGCTCAGCTCGACCCGCGCCTCGGGCGTGAAGCTGGGCGGGCGGGTGATGATGTTGATCGCGCCCGCCGTGGTGTTCTTGCCATAAAGCGTGCCCTGCGGCCCACGCAGCACCTCGATCCGCTCGGTATCGGTGAAGTCGAACGTCGCCGAGGCGATGCGGCTGTAATAGACCTGGTCGACATAGATGCCGACACCCTGCTCGATCCCGTCATTGGTCAGCCCGAACGGCGCGCCGAGCCCGCGGATATTGGCGGCCGAATTGCGCGGGTTGGTCGAATAGAATTGCAGCGTCGGCTGGATTTGGGTCAGCCGGTTGACATTATAGGTGCCCGTCTCCGCCAGCGCGGTGCCGCCGATCACCGACATGGCGATGGGAACCGACTGGATCGTCTCGGCGCGACGGCGCGCGGTGACGACGACGTCGCCCCCGCCCTGTTGCGCGGTGCCCAGCCGCCCTTCTTCGCGACCCGACCGGGCGGCGGGCTCGGGCGGCGTGGCGGTCTGTGGATCGGACGTGGCCGCCACCGTCTGGGCAGCAAGCATGAGTGCCAGGGTCAAGGACATGGAAGCTCCCCTTTTGATTTCACCTCCTATTCACACATCGATTTACTGGGCATTCAAGCGCGGACCGGCTTGGGCCGCTGGAAGATTTGCTTCTCGATCCGCGTGGGCTCTTGAAGGACATGAAACACGAACCATATCGGTTCGCGTGCGGTGCCGCTGACGGGCCGCACGGAGCGGCCTTGCCCGTCCGGGCGACGGGTGGGCCGATCCTCTTCAATTCGCTTCTGATGGAGGTTTTGACATGCGTATCGACCTGACCCCGTATCGCCGTTCGACCATCGGTTTCGACCGGCTGTTCGATCTGCTGGAGGCCAATTCGCGCGGCGCTTCGGCGGAGAATTATCCCCCCTTCAATCTCGAGCGTCTGGCCGAGGACCGTTACCGCATCACCCTGGCGGTGGCCGGTTTCGCCCGCGACGAGATCGAGATCACCGCGCAGCAGAACATGCTGCTCGTCACCGGCAAGAAGGATGACAAGGCGACTGCGCCCAACTTCCTGCATGTCGGCATCGCCAATCGCTCGTTCGAGCGGCGCTTCGAACTGGCGGACTTCGTGTTCGTCGAGGATGCGCGCCTGAACGACGGCCTGCTCGTCATCGACCTCGTCCGCGAGGTGCCCGAGGCGATGAAGCCCAAGACGATCGCGATCAAGACGGGCCAGCCGCTGGCGGCGGTCGAACATCACGCCGAAGAGGCCGACGCGGCCAAGGCGGCATAACAAGGCTCGACGTCTTTCCCCTCCCTGAAGACGTCGCGGGGCGTCCGGACCGACGGGTCCGGGCGCCTTTTGGTTTCTCTCCGGCCTCCGTTCGGGCTGGGCGAGGTCGAGGTCTGTGTACCGTCATCCACCGGGTGGACAGGTTTTCCCTTGGCCTTCGACTACGCTCAGGCTGAACGGAGGGTGGGCGTGCGGCAAGGACTGTCGCTTTGGCCGCCTTCCCCAAATCCCAAACCCGTTCGGGCTGAGCGTAGTCGAAGCCTACGCCCCGTCATCCGCCAAGTGGGCAGGCTTCCCCCTTGGCCTTCGACTACGCTCAGGCTGAACGGAGGGTGGGCGGGCGGCAGGGGCTGTCGCTTTGGACGCCTTTCCCGAAACCCCACACCCGTTCAGGCTGAACGGAGGGTGGGCGGGTGGCAAGGACTGTCGCTTCGAACGCCTTCCCCAAATCCCACACCCGTTCAGGCTGAGCGTAGTCGAAGCCCACGCCCAGCCATCCGCCAAGCGGACAGGGCCTCTCTCGGCCTTCAACCTCGCCCACGCCGACCGGAGCAAAGAAATCACCTTCAAAGAAAAACCCCGCCTCCATCTGGAGGCGGGGTCATCAAATCACACCAACCGGCTCTGCTTCACCGCCGCTTCAACGAAGCTGGCGAACAGGGGATGCGGGTCGAAGGGTTTCGATTTGAGTTCCGGGTGGAACTGCACGCCGACGAACCAGGGGTGATCGGGCCGCTCGACGATCTCGGGGAGCGTGCCGTCCGGCGACATGCCGCTGAACACCAGCCCGCCCTTTTCCAGCGCTTCCTTATAGGCGGTGTTCACCTCGTAGCGGTGACGATGCCGCTCGGAAATATCCTCGCTGCCATAGATCGAGGCGACGACGCTGTTGCCCGCCAGCTTCGCCTGATAGGCGCCCAGCCGCATCGTGCCGCCCAGGTCGCCGCTGGCCTCGCGCTTTTCCAGGCCGTCACGGCCCATCCATTCGGTGATGAGGCCGACCACCGGCTCCGAGGTCGGGCCGAACTCGGTCGAGGAGGCGTCCGTGATCCCCGCCAGATCGCGCGCGCCCTCGACACAGGCCATCTGCATGCCGAAGCAGATGCCGAAATAAGGCACGCGGCGTTCCCGCGCGAACCGGACCGCCGCGATCTTGCCCGCCGCGCCGCGCTCGCCGAACGCGCCGGGGACCAGGATGGCGTGGCAGGGTTCGAGCTGCTGCGCGATCTCGCTCTCGTCGCCCTCGAACAGTTCGGCGTCGATCCAGCGGATATGGACCTTCACCTTGTTGGCGATGCCACCGTGCACCAGCGCCTCGTTGAGCGACTTGTACGCATCCTGCAGGCCGACATATTTGCCGACCACGCCGATCGTGACCTCGCCCTCGGGATTGGTGAGGCGATCGACGATCTCGGTCCAGCGCGACAGGTCGGGCGCGCCCTCGGGCTCGATCCCGAATGCGCGCAGCACTTCCGAATCGAGACCTTCGGCATGGTACTGAAGCGGCACCGCATAGATGCTCGCCGCGTCCAGCGCCGGAATGACCGCCGAGGGCGGCACATTGCAGAACAGGCCGATCTTGGCGCGGTCCGAGGCGGGCAGCGGATGCTCGCAGCGGCAGACCAGCACGTCGGGGGCCACGCCCAGCGCCGCAATCTCGCGCACCGAATGCTGGGTCGGCTTGGTCTTCAGCTCGCCCGCCGCCGCGATATACGGCACCAGCGTCACGTGGATGCTGATCGACTTGCCACGGCCCAGCTCGTTCTTGAGCTGACGGATCGCCTCGATGAAGGGCAGCGATTCGATGTCGCCGACCGTGCCGCCGATCTCGCACAGCACGAAGTCGAGATCCTCGCCATTCTCGTCGACCGTATCGGCCTTGGCGAACGCCTTGATCGCGTCGGTGACGTGCGGGATCACCTGGACGGTCGCACCCAGATAGTCGCCGCGCCGCTCGCGCTCGATGATCGTCTTGTAGATGCGGCCCGAGGTGACGTTGTCCGACTGGCGCGAGGCCACGCCGGTGAAGCGTTCGTAATGGCCGAGGTCGAGGTCGGTCTCCGCCCCGTCATCGGTCACATAGACCTCGCCATGCTGATACGGGCTCATCGTGCCCGGATCGACGTTGAGATAGGGATCGAACTTGCGGATGCGCACGCGGTAACCGCGTGCCTGCAGAAGAGCCGCAAGAGAGGCCGCCATGAGGCCCTTGCCGAGCGACGAAACCACGCCGCCGGTGATGAAGATATACCGCGCCATGGGAAGAATCGCCTAGCTTGGATGGGGTGGATACGACAACAGCAAAGATGCGCGCCGCCGGAAATTATCGGCGGCGCGTTGGCCTATGCTGCGATGGAAACGAAATTTAGCGGGCGAGCGGAACCGCCGAATTGTCCGCCGGAGCCTGGGCCGGCGCGGTCCCGGTCGGGACCGGAGCGGGCGCGGGCTGGGTAATCGGCGCCTGGGTCGCGGGCGTGCGGGCCAGCGAGGTGTCGATGGCGGGCGCGCCGCGCGTCGCGGCCAGGACCGCGAGCAGGATCGAGAAGCCGATAAAGGCCGTGGCCAGCACCGCCGTCGCACGGCTGAGGAAGTCGGCCGCGCCGCGTGCCGACATCAGCCCCGACGGGCTGCCCCCCATGCCCAGACCGCCGCCTTCCGACCGCTGCATGAGAATCACCGTGACGAGGGTCGCGGCGATGATGGCGTGGATGACGAGCAGGAATGCGAACATGAGGCGCGTGTGATCCCGATGGAGGGTGTTCGAAAGCGCGCACATAGGCGAGGCCGCGCCTGCGATCAACCTTGCCGCGCCGGACCGAGCCGCGACGAATCGCCGGTCGGGGGGCGATAAGATGTTCGCAAATGCGGAACATCAGTGGAAACCACCATTGGGAAAGGGCGTTATGAACACGTAACAACGCCCGGCAAAGCCCGGCACAGCCATTGGAATCGCCATCGTGTCCCACCCACACGAACCGCAGACGCTGCTGGCCTGGATGTCGGCGCTGGTCGATTATGTCCGTTCGGGTGAACCCGACCTGACCAACCGGCAGATGGCCCTGCTGCTCGTCGTTTACCTGCGTCCGGGCCCGCATACGGTGCGCGGTTTGGCGCGCGCCTTGAACGTCTCGAAACCCGTCGTCACCCGCGCCTTGAATAGACTGGGAACGCTGGGCTATCTGCGCCGCCAACGCGATGATAGCGACAAGCGTAACATCTTTGTCGCCAGGACACCTGAAGGGGCGGACTTTCTTGAAGAATTCGGACATTTCATCGGCGCTGGCGACGCCCCTGCCCTCCAGCGAGCCAGCGCGTAAGAGCTTTGCGCTGCAGGGACGCCGGGTCAGCCTCGACCCTCGCACCCATGCGGTTCGCGCCGATCTGGCCGATGTCCGGCTGGCCGAATACGTATTCGCACCCCATTATGCCGCGCCCCTGCCCTATAAGACGTGCAGCGCGCTGACCTTGCGCGAGGGACGCAAGACCGACAGCGAGGTGCTCGCCGAACTCGCCCCCGGCGAGGCGTTCGAGGTGCTGGAAGTCGCGGGCGGTCTGGCCTGGGGCATTGCGCCGCATATGGGCCTGGTCGGCTATTGCGATGCGGCGTTGCTGGAGCGGGTGCAATGACGAAGACGGTGTTCATCGACGGCGGCGCGGGCACGACCGGGCTGGAAATCGCCGACCGACTGGCCGGGCGCCCCGACCTGGCGATCGTCACGCTGCCCGACGACCGCCGCAAGGATGCGGATGCGCGGCACGAGGCGATCAACGATGCCGATTTCGTCATCCTCTGCTTGCCCGACGATGCCGCGCGCGAGGCGGTGTCGCTGATCGACAATGATCGCACGCGCGTCGTCGATGCCTCCACCGCGCACCGCACCGTGGAGGGCTGGGTCTATGGCATGGCCGAGCTGGAGCCCGAGCAGGGCGACCGGATCGCGGCGGCGCGTTTCGTCTCCAATCCCGGATGCTATCCCACCGGCTTCCTGGCGCTGGTCCGGCCGCTGGTGCGCGCGGGCCTGATCCCCGCCGACTGGCCGGTGTCGGTCAACGCCGCATCGGGCTATTCGGGCGGCGGCAAGGCGATGATCGCCGAATATGAGACCGCCGAGCACCGGGCTTTCCGCCCCTATGGCCTGTCGCTGGCGCACAAGCATGCGCCCGAGATGCAGCGTCATTCGGGCCTGGCCCATGCGCCGATCTTCGCCCCCGCCGTGGTCGACACTTATCGCGGCATGGTCGTCGAGGTGCCGTTGCCGCTCTACGCCCTGCCCGGCCGCCCCTCGCTCCAGGCGGTGTCGGACACGCTGGCCGCTGCCTATGCCGACAGCCGCATCGTCCGCTTTTCCACGCAGGACGTGGCGGCGGTGGATATCGAGGAAAATGCCGGAACCGACCGGATGACCTTGCGTGTCTGCGGCAATCCGGCCACGGGTCTTGCTCGACTGATCGCCACGCTCGACAATCTGGGCAAGGGTGCCGGTGGGGCGGCAGTCCAGAATCTGAACATCATGGCCGGGCTCGATCCGACCGCCGGCCTCGTGCTCTAAGGAGACGTCATGACGCGCAATCCCGTTGGCAAGCTGCTGCTGTTCGGCGCGACCGGCGACCTGTCGCAGCGTATGCTGCTGCCGTCGCTCTATAATCTTCACGCCGATGGGCTGTTGCCCGAGGAGTTGACGATCACCGGGACGGCGCGGTCCGACTATGACGATGCGGGCTTCCGCGACTTCGCCGCGCACGCGCTCGACACGTTCCTGCCCGATGACCGCAAGGACGCCGAAAAAATTGCAGGCTTCTTAAATCGATTGCAGTACCAGTCGCTCGATGCCTCCTCGACGGAGGGCTTCCCCGCACTCGCCGAGAAGGTCGGCGACGTGTCGAACGGCCTGGCCATCTATCTGTCGACCGCGCCCAGCCTGTTCGAATCGACGATCAAGGGCCTCGAATCGGTGGGCCTGGCGGGCGAGACGGTGCGGATCGGCCTGGAAAAGCCGCTGGGCTATGACCTCGCCTCGTCCAAGGAGATCAACGACGCGGTCGCCTATGGCTTCCCCGAGGAGCGGACCTTCCGCATCGACCATTATCTGGGCAAGGAAACCGTCCAGAACATCCTGGCGCTGCGCTTCGGCAATTTCTTCTTCGAGCCGATCTGGAACGCCAACGGCATCGACAATGTCCAGATCACCATCGCCGAGACGGTCGGGCTGGAGGATCGCGCGGGCTATTATGAAGGCGCCGGTGCGCTGCGCGACATGGTGCAGAACCATATCCTGCAACTGCTCGCGCTGATCGCGATGGAGCCGCCCGCGCGCTATGACGGCACCGCGATCCGCGACGAGAAGGCCAAGGTCTTCCGCTCGCTGCGCCTGATGAAGCCCGAGGAAGTGCCCCACAACACCGTCACCGGCCAATATGTGGACGGCGCGGTGGGCGGCAAGATCGTCGGCTCCTATGCCGACGAACTGGGCAAGCCGTCGCGCACCGAGACCTTCGTCGCGATCAAGGCGCATGTCGACAATTGGCGTTGGCAGGGCGTGCCCTTCTACCTGCGCACCGGCAAGCGCATGGCCGCGCGCCGTTCGGAGATCGCGATCCAGTTCAAGCCCGTCCCCCATTCGATGTTCGCGGGGCGCGGCGGCCTGCTCCAGCCCAACACGCTGGTCATCCGCCTCCAGCCGGAGGAATATATCCAGCTGCTGGTGATGGCCAAGGAGCCCGGGCTGGACCGCGACGGCATCCATCTGCGCGAAGTGCCGCTGAACCTGTCGCTCGACGCCGAGTTCGCCGGGACCCGCCGCCGCATCGCCTATGAGCGGCTGCTGCTCGACCTGATCGAAGGCGACCAGACGCTGTTCGTCCGCCGCGACGAGGTGGAGGCGCAGTGGACCTGGATCGACGCGATCCGCGCTGGCTGGGACGCCAACGACCTCAAGCCCAAATCCTATCCCAGCGGCAGCTGGGGCCCGTCCGCCGCGATCGCGCTGACCGAGCGCGACGGCGTGACCTGGCAGGACGACTGACCCACCCCCGCCCCACCGAGCGGGCGGACGACATCGGCGCGATCCCGGCCCGCCCCACACGGCGGGCCGCGCCTCGCGCCCGGACTATCAGGATAGAGACGACATGACCGACGAAATCGAATGGTGGGATTACGAGGACACCGCCGAGATGGCGGGCGCGCTGGCGGGCGATATCCAGTTCATCATCGAAAGCGCCATCGAGGCGCGCGGTGCGGCGGTGATCGCGCTGTCGGGCGGCAAGACGCCGATCCCGGTCTATGAGAAGCTGGCCCAGGCCAAGCTCGACTGGAAGCGCGTGACGATCGTTCCCGCCGACGAACGCATCGTGCCGCTGGGCGACGCGCTGTCCAACGTGACGATGATCGGCAAGATCTTCCTGCCCAAGGGCGCGCGGGTGATGCCGATCGTGCCGCAGGCGACCCAGGACTATAAGGCCGCGGGCCGCTCGGCCGATGCGCTGATGCAGGAACTCCACTGGCCGCTCGACCTGGTCCTGCTGGGCATGGGCGCCGACGGGCACACCGCCTCGATCTTCCCCGGCCCCGATTATGACGAGGCGCTCAATGGCCCGAAGGAGCGCCGCGCGCTGGGCCTGATGCCGGAGCCCCTGCCCCCCGAGGCACCCGTCGCGCGCGTGACGCTCAGCCGGGCGGGCATCGTCTCGGCCCGATCGATCATGATTGCCATTTCGGGACCGGCCAAGAAAAAGGTGCTGGAAGACGCGATCAAGGAAGGGGCATCGTCCCCCTATCCGATCGGCCGCGTGCTGGCCGACGTCGAACTGCCGATCGACATCCACTGGAGCGAGCAATGAGTCTGAACGCCGCCGTCTCGGCCGTCACCGACCGGGTCATCGAACGCTCGAAGCCCGGTCGGCAGGCCTATCTCGACCTGATCGCGCATGAGGCCGAAACGGCGGTGCGCCGCCCCAATCTGGGCTGTGCCAACCTCGCCCATGCCTATGCCGGGACCGAGGAGGACCGCGACGCGATGAAGGCGGATCGCGGCATGAACATCGGCATCGTGTCGGCCTATAACGACATGCTGTCCGCGCATGCCGTCTATTACCGCTATCCGGAGCTGATGAAGGTCTGGGCGCGCGAGGTCGGTGCCACGGCGCAGGTCGCGGGCGGCGTGCCCGCCATGTGTGACGGCGTGACGCAGGGCTATGCGGGCATGGAGCTGTCGCTGTTCAGCCGCGACACCATCGCGCTGTCGACGGCGGTCGCGCTGAGCCACGGCACCTTCGAGGGCGCCGCGCTGCTGGGCATCTGCGACAAGATCGTGCCCGGCCTGCTGATGGGCGCGCTGCGCTTCGGCCATCTGCCGATGATCCTGGTTCCCGGCGGCCCGATGCCGACCGGCCTGCCCAACAAGCAGAAGGCCGCCGTCCGCGAAGCCTTTGCCGAGGGCAAGGCGGGGCGCGACGAGCTGCTCGACGCCGAGATCGCGGCCTATCATTCCAAGGGCACCTGCACCTTCTACGGCACCGCCAACACCAACCAGATGATGATGGAGGTGATGGGCCTGCACATGCCGGGCGCCGCCTTCGTCAATCCGGGCACCAAGCTGCGCCAGGAACTCAGCCGCGCCGCCGTCCACCAGCTGGCGAAGATCGGGCAGCGCGGCGAGGATTACCGGCCGCTGGGACGGTGCGTCGATGAAAAGGCGATCGTCAACGCGGCGGTTGGCCTGCTGGCGACCGGCGGCTCGACCAACCACCTGATCCACCTGCCCGCCATTGCGCGCGCGGCGGGGATCATCATCGACTGGGAGGATATGGACCGCCTCTCGGCCGCCGTGCCGCTGATCGCGCGGGTCTATCCCAATGGCTCGGCCGATGTGAACGGGTTCGAGGCGGCGGGCGGCATGCCCTATGTCATCCGCGAACTGCTGTCGGCGGGGCTCCTCCACCAGGACATCCTGACCGTCGCGGGCAAGGACCTGTCCGATTACGGCCAGACGGCGGTGATCGCCGACGACAAGCTGGCCTGGACCCCGGTGGGCGACAGCGGCGACGAGACGATCCTGCGCCCGGCCGCTGCGCCCTTCTCGCCCGATGGCGGGATGCGCATCCTGTCGGGCAATATCGGCCGCGCCTGCATCAAGGTGTCGGCGGTCGAGCGCGACCGCTGGATCATCGAGGCGCCCGCGCGCGTCTTCTCCGACCAGTCCGAAGTGCAGGCCGCGTTCAAGGCGGGCGAGCTGGAGCGCGACGTCGTCGTCGTCGTCCGTTTCCAGGGGCCCAAGGCCAATGGCATGCCCGAGCTGCACAAGCTGACCCCGCCGCTGGGCGTGCTCCAGAACCGGGGCTTCAAGGTGGCGCTCGTCACCGACGGCCGCATGTCGGGCGCCAGCGGCAAGGTGCCCTGCGCCATCCATCTCAGCCCCGAGGCGATCGGCGGCGGTGCGATCGGGCTGATCCGCGACGGCGACATCGTCCGGCTGGACGCGGTGGCGGGCACGCTCGACGCGCTGGTCGATCCGGCCGAATGGGCCGCGCGCGAACAGGCCGTGACCCCCGCCCCGGTTCAGGGCATGGGCCGCGAGCTGTTCGCATTGTTCCGCCAGGCCGCCGACGAGGCCGAGAAGGGCGCATCGCCCATTCTCGCCGGCGCCGGCCTGTAAAAGATAAGGGGGAGGATATCATGGAAATCGTCGCTGCCGATATCGGGGGCACCCACGCACGCTTCGCACTCGCCGAGGTCGAGAATGGCCGCGTCGTCAAGCTGGGCGAGCCCTGCACGCAGAAGACCGCCGAGCACGCCTCGCTCCAGACCGCGTGGCAGGCCTTCGCCGCGCATGTCGGACGCCCACTGCCCAGGGCGGCGTCGCTGGCCATCGCTTCGCCGATCACCAGCGACGTGATCCGGATGACCAACAATCCCTGGGTCATCCGCCCTTCGCTGATCCCCGAGCGGCTGGGCGCGGACATCTATACCGTCATCAACGACTTCGGCGCGATCGGCCATGCCGTCGCACAGGTGCCGGAGGAGGATTTCCTCCATATCTGCGGCCCCGAGGAGCCGATGCCCGCGCACGGCGTCGTCACCGTCTGCGGTCCCGGCACCGGCCTGGGCGTCGCGCAGGTGCTGATGACGCCGCAGCGTTATCACGTGATCGAAACCGAGGGGGGGCATATGGACTATGCCCCACTCGACGGGATCGAGGATGCGATCCTCAAGCGCCTGCGTCGCACCTATACCCGCGTGTCGTGTGAACGCATCTGTTCGGGGCCGGGCATCATCGCGATCTACGAAACGCTTGCCTCGCTCGAAGGCCGCGCGGTGCCCAGCCGCGACGATCGCGAAATCTGGGCCGAGGCGCTCGAGGGCACCGACTCGATCGCACTGGCCGCGCTCGACCGGTTCTGCCTCGCTCTGGGTGCCGTCGCGGGCGACTTTGCGTTGGCGCAGGGGGCCAAGACCGTCGTGATCGCGGGCGGCCTGGGCTATCGGATCAAGGACAAGCTGCTGCGCTCGGGCTTCGACCAGCGCTTCATGGCCAAGGGGCGTTTCCAGTCGCTGATGGCGCGCATCCCCGTCAAACTCATCACCCATCCCCAGCCCGGCCTGTTCGGCGCGGCCGCGGCCTTCGCACAGGAGCATTCATGACCGACATCGCCACCATCATGCGCACCAGCGCGGTCATCCCCGTGCTGGTCATCGACGACGCCGCCACCGCCAGGCCCCTGGCCGAGGCGCTGGTCGCCGGTGGCCTGCGGGTGCTGGAGGTGACGCTGCGCACCCCCGCCGCCCTCGAGGCGATGGCCGAGATGAAGAAAGTCCCCGGCGCGATCGTCGGCGCGGGCACCGTCGTCAACGAGCAGCAGCTGCGCGACGTGGCCGATGCGGGCGGCGAGTTCATCGTCTCGCCGGGCCTGACCGACCGTCTCGGTTCGGCGGTCGTGGAAAGCGGCATCCCCTATCTGCCGGGCGTCGCCAATGCGGGCGACATCATGCGCGGGCTGGACCTGGGCCTGACGCACTTCAAGTTCTTCCCCGCTGAGACCAGCGGCGGGCTGAAGGCGCTGAAGGCGCTGGCCGCTCCCTTCTACCAGGCCCGCTTCTGCCCGACCGGCGGCATCACCGAGGCGAGCGCGCCCGACTGGCTCGCGTTCGACCGCGTGCTGTGCGTCGGCGGGAGCTGGGTCACCGGCGGTTCGATGGCGGACGTCGAGGCCAAGGCCCGCGCGGCGTCGGCTCTGCGGGGCTGACGGACGGGGGGGCTGCACCAGGCGCGTCCTGGGGTGCGCCCCCTCCACCACCGCCTTGCGGCGGTCCCCCTCCCCGTACCGGGGAGTATCAGTGCTGGACCGCCTCCATCAGCCACTGACGAAACGCCTTCATCGCCAGCCCCTCTTTTCGTGACAGCAACCGGGTCAGCCAATAGCATCCGGCATCGATCTCGATCGCGAAAGGCTGGACCAGCCGCTCCGTCGTCAATTCGTTGCCGAACATCACTTTGGGCGCGAGCGCGACGCCCAGCCCGGCCATCGCCGCCGCCACCATCAGGGCGGAGCTGTCGAACATCGGTCCGCGCAATGCCGGTGCCGGAGCACCCGCCGCCGCGAACCAGCTTTCCCATTCGCTGACCCGGTAAGATCGCAACAGCCGCTCGCGTACCAGATCCCCGGGCTCGCGCAGCCGCGTGGCGACCAGCGGCGCGCAAAGCGGGGTCAGCGGCGCCGCCATCAACCGCTCGGCATGGGTGCCGTGCCACGCGCCGTCTCCGAAGCGGATGGCATAATCCAGCCCCTCCCCCGCCAGATCGACCCGATTGTTGTTGATCGACACGCGCAGGTCGATGTGCGGATGGGTGGCCGCGAAATCGTCCAGCCGTGCCAGCAGCCAGCCGGTGGCGAAGGTCCCGACCACGCCGATGTTCAGCACATATTGGAACCGCCCATCGGCGAAGCGATCCAGCGTCGCGCCGATTCGGTCGAACGTCTCCGCCAGCACCGGCACCAGCGCCTGCCCGTCATCGGTCAGCGCCAGCCCACGCGGCAGGCGGTGGAACAGCCGCGCCCCCAGCCTTTTCTCTAGGCCTGCGACCTGATGGCTGACCGCGCCCTGGCTGACGCACAGCTCGATCGCCGCGCGGGTGAAGTTCAAATGCCGTGCCGCCGCCTCGAAGGCGCGCAGGGCGTTAAGCGGCAATTGGGCGCGGTCCATGCTTCATCATGAAATGCGCTCATGGCTCTGTCGAGGGAAGATGCTTTGTCACCGGCGCGCATCACCGGCATCAAGGGGGCGAAGGAGATGGGACATGCCGATCCGAATAGCCGCCGCGCTGATCCTCGCCGCATCCGCAACCGCCGCACCCCAGCGTGCCGACGATCCGCTGACCCGCCCGATCGTGACCGACCGCACCGCCGAATGGCTGGCCCCGCGCCCGCCGACCCGCGTCTTCGGCAACAGCTATCTGGTGGGCTTTGGCGGCCTGAACGTCGCGCTGATCGATACTGGCCGGGGGCTGATCCTGATCGACGGCGCGCTGCCCCAGGCCGCGCCCGCGATCCTCGCCAATGTCGCCCGGCTCGGCTTTCGCCCGCGCGACATCAAATATATTCTCAGCACCGAGCCGCATTTCGACCATGCCGGCGGGATCGCCGCGCTGGCCCGCGACACCGGCGCGACCGTCATCGCCAGCCCGCGCGGGGCCCAGGGCCTGCGCACCGGACGGCTGGCGGCGGACGATCCGCAACGCGGCTATGACAGCCGCTTCCCGGCGGTTTCCAAAGTGCAGACGATCCGTGACGGTGAAACGCTGACGCTCGGCAACACGACCGTCACCGCACGCGCGACGCCGGGACACACGATGGGCAGCCTCAGCTGGAGCTGGCGGAGCTGCGCGAACGGATCATGCCGCGCGATCGTCTTCGCGGCGAGCCTGAACCCCGTCTCGACCGACGAGTATCGTTTCTCTGCCCCGGCCAACAGGTCGGTGGTCGCCGCCTTCGCCCGGGGGCAGGCGGCGATGCGCGCTCTGCCCTGCGACATCCTGATCACCGCGCATGCCGATCAGGACGGCGCCACCGACCGCTTCCGCACTACCCCCGGCGCCTGCCGCGCCTATGCCCTCTCGTCGCAGCGCGCCCTGGCTCGGCGCATCGCCGAGGAGCGGCACGGCGCGCCGTAGAGCCCATCAGGGAAGGGACTGGCGTCGGCCCCACGCCGTCTAGGGTCGCTTACATTTCCCCGCGCTGGCGGCGGATCGCGTACCATTTCTGCACATTGGCATTATGCTCGGCCAGCGTGTCGGCAAATACATGGCCGCCCGATCCGTCCGCCACGAAATACAGCGCCCTGCTGTCCGCCGGATCGAGCACCGCGTCGATCGAGGCGCGGCCCGGATTGGCGATCGGCCCGACCGGCAGGCCGGGGCTGGCATAGGTGTTGTAACCGTTCTTCGCGTGCAGTTCGGACCGCAGGATGCGGCGACCGAGCGGACGCCCCTTGGTGATCGG
Source organism: Sphingomonas sp. NCPPB 2930 (assembly GCF_042867205.1). Lineage (NCBI taxonomy): Bacteria > Pseudomonadati > Pseudomonadota > Alphaproteobacteria > Sphingomonadales > Sphingomonadaceae > Sphingomonas > Sphingomonas sp. NCPPB 2930. The sequence continues at coordinate 175,913 of NZ_JBHZQU010000005.1, forward strand.
ATAGATGACGGTCGGATCGGCCTGGAGCGGCATCCCGATGCGCAGGCGATTGCCATAGACCGCCGCCACCGTCCGGCGTTCGGAGGACTTGCCCGTCTCCTTCTCGACGATCGAGGCCAGGATGATCGCCTCCTGCGGCGACTTGACCGCGATGCCGGGCTTTCGGTTGGCCCAGGCGCGGGCGAGATAGTCCTTCATCGCCTTCTGCATCCGCGCGACGACCGAGGCGCGCGTGTCGCCCTTCTGATAGGCATAGCTGTCGGGCAGGATCGATCCCTCGGCGGGGACGGCCACATCGCCAGTCAGCCCGTCGGCGCGCATCAGCGCGTCATGGACCAAGATCGAGGGATAGCCCTCCGGCACCGGCACCAGCCGCTGGCGGACCTTGCCTTCCTGTAGCAGCGCCAGCACGTCCGAGGCGCTGGCCTGTTCGGGAATGGCATATTCGCCCGCCTTGATCGCGCCGCCATGGCCGAACAGACGCGCATAGAGCCGGAAGCGCCCCGCCGAGCGGATCGCGCCCGCCTTCTGGAGTGCGGTGGCGGCGCGCGCCAGGCTCGCGCCCTCGGGGACGACCACCGCCAGCGGCTTGTCCGCCGGGCCACTGCCCGCCCAGTCATGCGCGACCCAGCCGAAGACGGCGATGCCGATCAGCCCCAGCAGCAACCCGATACAGCCGACCTTGCGCATATCTCACCTGGTTTGGTGGGGCGATGCCCCGGACATAGAACAACCCCGGCCCCGATCCGGGTCCGGTCGCGATCAGGCCGATGGCGCGGCTTGATCCAGATTGCAACCGGACCCGGTCGTAGCCGGGGTTGGATATTTCGCCGGGCGAGCCCGGTCCTCCGTTCGCCCTGAGCGAAGTCGAAGTGCCCGTGCTGCCCGCTGCCACTGATCCCCTTGGCCTTCGACTTTGCTCAGGCCGAACGGAGGTTGGGGATCATGGCATAGTATAACCGCCGTTCAGCCTGAGCGCAGTCGAAGGCCAGGGGAAACCCCTGGAGCGCAGCGACTCCGCCCCGCCCGAACGGCGGACGGGCGTCAGATCGCCTTCATCACCAGCGAGGCGTTGGTGCCGCCGAAGCCGAACGAGTTGTTCAGCACCGCCTTCACTTCGCGCTTCTTGGCGACGTGCGGAACCAAGTCGACGCCCTCGGTGCCCTCATCCGGATTGTCGAGGTTCAACGTCGGCGGCACGATCTGGTCGCGCAGCGCCAGGATGCAGAAGATGCTCTCCACCGCACCGGCACCGCCCAGAAGATGGCCGATCGCCGACTTGGTGCTCGACATGGACGCACCCGACAGGTCGTCGCCGAACACCCGCTTCGCGGCGGCCAGCTCGATAGTATCGGCCATGGTCGAGGTGCCATGCGCGTTGATATAGTCGATGTCCGACGGCTCCATGCCCGCCTTGCGCAGCGCCATGCGCATCGCATTCTCGGCACCCTTGCCCTCGGGGTGCGGGGCGGTAACGTGATAGGCGTCGCCCGACAGGCCATAGCCGACCACCTCGGCATAGATCTTCGCGCCGCGCGCCTTGGCGTGCTCATATTCCTCAAGCACGACGACGCCCGCGCCCTCGCCCATCACGAAGCCGTCGCGGTCCTTGTCATAGGGACGGCTCGCCTCGGTCGGGCGGTCGTTCATGCTCATGTTCAGCGCGCGCGCCTGGGCGAAACCGGCCACGCCCAGCGGGTTGATCGTGCTTTCCGCACCGCCCGCCAGCATGATGTCGGCATCGTCGTCACGGATCATCCGCGCCGCGTCGCCGATCGAATGCGCGCCGGTCGAGCAGGCGGTGACGACGGCATGGTTCGGGCCCATCAGGCCGTATTTGATGCTGACCTGACCCGAGATCAGGTTGATCAGGCGGCCATGGACGAAGTGCGGGCTGACCCGGCCCGGGCCCCGCTCGTGCAGATTGACCGATTCGATCTCGATGCCCGGCAGGCCGCCGATGCCCGAGCCGATCGACACGCCCGCGCGCAGCTTCATGGCCTCGTCCATCTCGGTCAGGCCGGCATCCTCCAGCGCCTGTCCGGCGGCGTCGATGCCATAGACGATGAACGGATCGACCTGGCGCTGGACCTTGTGGTCGACGCGCTTGTCGGGGTCGAAGCCATATTCATGATCCTTGGGCTTCACCTCGCACGCGATGGTGCATTTCTGCCCGGTGGTATCGAACCGCGTGATCGGACCGGCGCCGGACTTGCCAGCGATCAGATTGGCCCAGGCGGTTTCCACGTCCGCGCCCAGAGGCGTGACAAGACCCAGTCCGGTTACGACGACGCGCCGCATATTCCACTCCATTCCACAACGAAAACGGCTCCCCGCCCGCTAGTCGGGGTCGGGGAGCCGCTTGAAACCTGGCCTTGGCGGCCCGTTCGGCCCGCATCATCTGCGGGCCGAGGCCCCGGTATCAGGCCTTGTTCTCGTCGATGTACGTGATCGCGTCCTTGACGGTCGTGATCTTCTCGGCGGCATCGTCCGGGATTTCGACACCGAACTCTTCCTCGAACGCCATGACGAGCTCGACGATGTCGAGGCTGTCGGCACCGAGGTCGTCGATGAAGCTCGCGTCCTCGGTCACCTTGTCGGCTTCGACGCCGAGATGCTCGACGACGATCTTCTTCACGCGGTCGGCGGTCTCGCTCATGGTAATCCCTTCTCGTATCTAATCGGGGGTTGGTAATTCCTGAACGCACGTAGAACGCGCGCCCATGTCTGGCAAGCCCGTCCAGCGACGGACCAGCGCCAGGATAAGATCATTCGTGGCGATTATGCCGTTTTACAGCATCGCCATGCCGCCATTGACGTGCAGCGTCTGGCCGGTGACGTAGCCCGCTTCCCTGGACGCCAGATAGACGACGGCCGCGCCGATATCCTCGCCCTTGCCCAGATCGCCCGCCGGGATCCGGCCCAGCAGCGCGGCCTTCTGCGCCTCGGGCAGCACGTCGGTCATCGCCGACCGCATGAAGCCGGGCGCCACGCAATTGACGGTGATGTTGCGGCTGGCCAGCTCCTGCGCGACCGCCTTCGACATGCCGACCAGGCCCGCCTTGGACGCGGCATAATTGGCCTGCCCCGGATTGCCCGTGGCCCCGACGACCGAGGTGATCGAGATGATGCGGCCGAAACGTGCCTTCATCATCGGCTTGGCCGAGGCGCGGATCAGGCGGAACGCGGCTTCGAGGTTGACGCGGATCACCTGATCCCACTCCTCGTCCTTCATCCGCATGGTCAGGTTGTCGCGGGTGACGCCCGCATTGTTGACCAGGATGTCGAGCTTGCCGCCCAGCGCCTCGACCGCCTGCGGGATCAGCGCATCGACCGCGGCCGGGTCGGAGAGGTTGCAGGGCACCGCGACATGATCGCCGCTGAGTTCGGCGCGAAACGCCTCCAGCTTGTCGATATTGGAGCCGGACAGCGCCAGCTTCGCACCCTGCGCCGCCAGCGCCTTGGCGACGGCCGAACCCAGCCCACCGGACGCGCCAGTCACGAGGGCGGTCATTCCTGTCAGGTCGAACATTGGAAACTCCCTAGAAATTTTGTTCGCGCAGAGGCGCGGAGGACGCAGAGGGGTTATGGTTGTTGACGAGACGGCGTATGCCCTCGCGCAACGTCTCCCCTCCGAAGTTGATCAACAGCCCAACGGGCTGACCAGTCAGACGCAGATACGTCAGTAGTTGTTTGGCGTGAACAGGAGCCAAGCGTTCCACCGATTTGATTTCGACCACAAGACGCTCATCGACCAAAAGGTCGATCTTGAAGGCTCCCTCAATACGCACGCCTTCAAATTCGATGTCGATACTGCGCTGGCGCGCGACGGAGTAGCCCATGGCCGCCAATCTGGCGGCCAGGACAATCTCATAGACACTTTCCAGGAGACCGGGACCCAATTCGCGGTGCAGCCGCAAGGCCACATCGACGACATCCCCGCTGATGAGATCGATATCACGCAATGGCCCCAATCCCCCTCTGCGTCCTCCGCGCCTCTGCGCGCAAAAATCAGAGCTTGGCCAGAAGCCCCTCGATATCGTCCATCGTCACGACGCTGACCGCGTCCGCATCGGGCGCGATGCGCTTGACCATGGGGCCAAGCACCTTGCCGCCGAACTCGACGAACTGCGCCACGCCCGCCGCTTCCATCGCCAGCACCGATTCGCGCCAGCGGACCATGCCCGTCACCTGCGCCACCAGCAGCGCGCGGATCGCACTCGGGTCGGCGACCGGCGCCGCCTCGACATTGGCATAGACCGGGACCAGCGGCGCCCGGATCGTCGCTTCGGCGAGGGCGGCGTCCATCGCATCGGCGGCGGGCTGCATCAGCGGGCAGTGGAACGGCGCCGACACCGGCAGCAGGACGGCGCGCTTGGCGCCCAGGTCCTTGGCGAGCGCCACCGCCTTCTCGATCGCGGCACGGTGGCCCGAGATCACCACCTGGCTCGGGTCATTGTCATTGGCGACCGTGCAGACCAGCGGCTCGCCACCCTCGGCCAGCATCGCATCGACCGCCGCGCCCGCAATGACCTTCGCCTTTTCGAGGTCCGCGCCCAGCAGAGCGGCCATCGCGCCCTCACCCACCGGCACCGCCGCCTGCATCGCCCGGCCGCGCAGCTTGAGGAGACGCGCCGTGGTCGCGAGGTCGATCGCATCGGCCGCGCACAATGCGGTATATTCGCCCAGCGAGTGGCCCGCGACGAAGTCGGCCTTTTCCGACAGTCGGACGCCGCCTTCCTTCTCCAACACGCGCAGGGTCGCGATGGCATTCGCCATGATCGCGGGCTGCGCATTCTCGGTCAGGGTCAGTTCGTCGGCGGGCCCCTCGACCATCAGGCGATAGAGATGCTGGCCCAGCGCCTCGTCGACCTCCTGGAACACCTCGCGGGCGACCGGGCTCGCCTCGGCCAGCGCCTTGCCCATGCCGACGGCCTGGCTGCCCTGGCCCGGAAAGATGAATGCACGCATGTTCGTATCTGCCATGAAACGGTAATAGGATGGCCCGCGCGGTAGAAAGGTCGCCCGCCGCTGGCAAGTCCGAGGCCCCTTCGCCGCTTGCCTTTTGCCGCCAAATCGCTATGAGCCAGCGCACCATTGGGCGGGAAGCACCTGCTTCACCCGCCCTCATGCCATTTTGGCGTGACGGTATTGAAGTATGGAAGACAGCCGGAGGGGCGTTCCACATGGGGTGGGCGTCAGCGATCGGCCAACATAAGGTAAGCTGCATGGCTCTTTACGAGCACGTGTTCCTTGCGCGCCAGGATCTGGCACAGGCGCAGGTGGACGCGCTGGCGGAAGCCGCCACGAAGATCGTCGAGGACAATCAGGGCAAGGTCGTGAAGACCGAGACCTGGGGCCTGCGTTCGCTGGCGTACAAGATCGCCAAGAACCGCAAGGCGCACTACGTCATGCTCGAAATCGACGCCCCCGCGGGTGTCGTCGCCGAGCTGGAGCGCCAGACCCAGATCAACGAAGACGTGATCCGCTACATGACCGTCAAGGTTGACGGCCATGAAGAAGGTCCGTCGGTGATGATGCGCAAGCAGGAGCGCGACCGCGAGCGTCGTGCCGATCGTGGCGAACGCCCCGACCGCGCTGACCGCCCCCGTCGTGATCGTGAAGAGGAAGCCGCATAATGGCCCGCCCGTTTTTCCGTCGCCGCAAGAGCTGCCCCTTCTCCGCGAAGGACGCGCCCCGGATCGACTATAAGGACGTCCGTCTGCTCCAGGGCTTCGTGTCCGAGCGCGGCAAGATCGTGCCTTCGCGCATCACCAGCGTGTCGGCCAAGAAGCAGCGCGAACTGGCCCAGGCCATCAAGCGCGCCCGTCACCTGGGCCTCCTGCCCTACGTCGTGAAGTAAGGAGTCCTAGAAGATGGACGTTATTCTGCTTGAGCGCGTCGAAAAGCTCGGCGCCATCGGCGACGTGGTCACGGTGAAGGACGGCTTTGCCCGTAACTTCCTGCTGCCGCGCAAGAAGGCGCTGCGCGCCAACGAAGCCAACAAGAAGGTGTTCGAGGCCAACCGCGCCCGTATCGAAGCCGAGAACGCGAACCGTCGCGCCGAGGCCGAGGTCGAGTCGAAGACCTTCGAGAACGCCACCGTCACCCTGATCCGTCAGGCGTCGAACGTCGGCCAGCTGTACGGCTCGGTCGCGGTGCGCGACCTGGTCGAGGCGCTCGTCGCCGACGGCCACAAGGTCAACAAGAGCCAGATCGTGCTCGACCGTCCGATCAAGGCGATCGGCCTGTACGACGTGCGCGTCGCGCTTCACCCGGAAGTGGCCGTGACCGTCAAGGTCAACGTCGCCCGCTCGCCGGAAGAAGCCGAGATGCAGGCGCAGGGCGTCGACGTCATGGCCTCGATGTTCGAGCGTGACGAAGCCGGCTTCACCGAGGATTACGATCCCAACGCCGAGCCGGGCGCCACCGCCGAGGTTCAGCCGGAGCAGGACGAAGCGCAGGGTTAATCCCGACGCTTCGGCCCTCGGTCGAATAGAAGAAGGGCCGTCCGGCATGTCCGGGCGGCCCTTTTTTTGTCTTGTGGACGGCCGTCACGTACAATCAACGGGCCGCGCGGGGATCAGCTCAGGGACAGGTGACGCACGCGCTAACGACCGCAGCCAGCGGAATGAGCGCGCAAATGAGTGGCATGATATGTTTCATGATGATGCCCGATCCTGTCCAACGGACGATAAATAAACAGCCGAGTGCAAAAGTTTCGTTCCGATGAACGCACGACCGAAAAATTTTTCGGTTCATCGTCCTATCAGCTCGACTCACCGTCGCAATAAGCCCGGTTTATCGTGGATTGGGCAATTTCGGGCATAAGGCAGCAAAGACGGAGCGCACGGCAACCAGCCTGTCGGCACAGCAGGGGGATGCAACGCCCCTCCAAGCTAGCCGCGCGCCAAACTCACTTCCGCCCGAACAGCTTCTCGATATCGCCGTGCTGCAACTTCACCCAGGTCGGGCGGCCGTGATTGCATTGTCCGGAGTGTGGCGTGACCTCCATCTCGCGGAGGAGCGCATTCATCTCCGCGACCGACAGGATGCGACCCGCGCGGACCGAGCCATGGCAGGCCATGGTCGCCGCGACATGATCCAGCCGCTCGCGCAAGGACAGCGCCTGGTCGAACGCCGCGAGTTCGTCCGCCAGATCGGCGACCAGCCCCTTGGGATCGCTCTGACCCAATAAAGCGGGCGTGGCGCGGACCAGCATCGCGGTCGGGCCGAACCGTTCGAGATCGAGCCCGAACTCCGCCAGCTCCTCGGCGCGCGCTTCCAGCCGGTCGCAGGCGGGTTCGTCCAGCTCGACCACTTCGGGAATCAGCATCGCCTGTGACGCGATCCGCCCGCCGGTCAGCGCGGCGCGCATCCGCTCCAGCACCAGCCGTTCGTGCGCAGCATGCTGGTCGACCAGGACGAGGCCATCCTCGGCCTCGGCGACGATATAGGTCTTGGCGACCTGGCCGCGCGCGACGCCCATCGGATATTGGCGCACCTCGGGCGGGGCCGCGAAAGCGGCTTCGGCGCGGGCAAGCGGCGGCGGGGCCGCAAAGCCGGGGCGCGGCGCGAAGAGCGACTGGCGCTCCATGACGCGCGTCTCGGGCGCGGACGCGGCCCAGCTGTCGAGTGGCGGCGTGCCGCCGGGCGGGGCGGCGACGCTCTCGCTCTGCCACATCGCCAGCGCCGAGTCGGGCGGGCGCTGGACGCTGCGATGCCCGGCTTCGTCGAGCGCGCGGCGCAGGCCCGACACGATCATCCCCCGGATCAGCGCCGGGTCGCGAAAGCGGACCTCGGTCTTGGCCGGGTGGACGTTCACATCGACCTCGGACGGCGGCATGTCGAGGAACAGCGCGACCACCGCGTGACGATCGCGTGGCAACATCTCGGCATAAGCACCTCTGATCGCGCCCATCAGCAGGCGATCACGGACCGGGCGGCCATTGACGAACAGATATTGGTGGTCGGCGATGCCCCGGTTGAAGGTCGGCAGCCCCGCGACGCCGCCCAGCGACACCGTGTCGCGCACCCAGTCGATCGCGACCGAGTTTTCCGCGAGTGCCCGGTCGGTCAGCCCCGCGACGCGCCCCGGCCGCTCCTCCCCGCCCGGCACGGTCAGCACCCGCCGCCCGTCATGTTCCAGGGTGAAGGCGATGTCGGGCCGCGCCATCGCCAGCCGGCGCACCATGTCGAGACAGGCGGCATATTCCGAGCGCGGCGAGCGCAGGAACTTGCGCCGTGCCGGGACACGCGCGAACAGGTCCTCGACCAGGATGCGGGTGCCGGGCGGCACGGCGGCGGGGCCGTCGCGCAGCACCTCGCCATTGTCGACCACCCGGCTCCAGCCGTCGCGCCCCGCCGGACGACTCTCGATCGTCACGCGCGCGACGCTGGCGATGGACGGCAGGGCTTCGCCGCGAAATCCGAGGGTTAGGACCGATTCGATCGCCTCGTCGGGCAGCTTGGAGGTGCAATGCCGCTCCAGCGCGAGGGCCATGTCCTCGGCCGACATGCCGCATCCGTCGTCCGCCACCTCGATCCGGCCGACCCCGCCCTGACCCAGCGCGACCGCGATCCGCGTCGCCCCGGCATCGATCGAATTTTCGACCAACTCCTTCAACGCACTGGCGGGCCTTTCCACCACTTCACCGGCCGCGATACGATTGACGAGATGGGGAGGCAGACGCCGTATTGACATGCGGCAAACCCTAGCCCAAGCGACGGCATCCCGCGACCCCGCAAATGACGGTGCAGGTGCCTGTGACGGCTCTTGGCGGCGGTTCGGGATATGAGTCACGCCCACCCGGTCCACAGACGGAACGAAAGCCTCGATGCCCCTCCCCCGCTTCCTGAAATTCATGTCGCAAGACATGGCGATCGACCTCGGCACCGCGAACACCGTGGTCTATGTCCGCGGACGCGGCATCGTGCTGAACGAGCCGTCCGTCGTCGCGGTCGAGACGATCAACGGCATCAAGAAGGTGAAGGCGGTCGGCGACGACGCCAAGCTGATGATGGGCAAGACGCCGGGCAATATCGAGGCGATCCGTCCGCTTCGCGACGGCGTGATCGCCGACATCGACGTCGCCGAGCAGATGATCAAGCACTTCATCCTGAAGGTGCACGGCCCGCGCAAGTTCGCGCGCTGGCCCGAGATCGTGATCTGCGTGCCGTCGGGTTCGACCAAGGTCGAGCGCCGCGCGATCCGCGACGCCGCCTCGAACGCGGGTGCCAGCCAGGTCTTCCTAATCGAGGAGCCGATGGCCGCCGCGATCGGCGCCGACATGCCCGTCACCGAACCGATCGGATCGATGGTCGTCGATATCGGCGGCGGCACGACCGAAGTCGCGGTGCTGTCGCTTCGCGGCCTCGCCTACACCACGAGCGTCCGCGTCGGTGGCGACAAGATGGACGAGTCGATCGTCTCTTACGTGCGCCGCAACCATAATTTGCTGATCGGCGAAGCCACCGCCGAGCGGATCAAGCAGGAAGTCGGCATCGCGCGTCCCCCGGCGGACGGCATCGGCGTGACGATCCAGATCAAGGGCCGCGACCTGGTCAACGGAGTGCCCAAGGAAATCCAGATCAACCAGGGCCAGATCGCCGAGGCGCTGTCCGAACCGGTCGCGACCATCGTCGAGGGCGTCCGCGTCGCACTGGAAAACACCGCGCCCGAACTGGCCGCCGACATTGTCGACCAGGGCATCGTCCTGACCGGCGGCGGCGCGCTGCTCGAAGGGCTGGACGAGGTGCTGCGCGACGAAACCGGGCTGCCGGTGACGGTGGCGGAGGATCCGCTGACCTGCGTGGCGCTGGGCACCGGCCGCGCGCTGGAAGATCCGATGTACCGCGGCGTCCTGCTGAACGGCTAACCTCCAGCATAAGGGGACCGGCGCATGGCGCCCGCCCGCGACCGTCGCACCGGGTTTTCGCGACGGCGGCAATATGGAGCTTTCCTGGCCTATGTGCTCGCGGTGGCGGGTGCGGTGGTGGGCGTGGTGCTGCTTGTCGCATCCACGTTCAACCCACCCGCCTTCGCCGGCCTGCGCATGACGCTGGGCAGCGTCACCGCGCCCGTCTCCGGCGCCTTCGTCGCGGTCGGCGACGCGGTCGACGACATTCCCCCGGCGATCGGGCGTTATTTCTTCGTCCATTCGGAAAACGAACGGCTGCGCGCCGAACTGGCCCAGTCGCGCCAGTTGCTGCTGACCGCGCGCACCATCGCCTATGACAATCGCCGCCTGCGCACCTTGCTGGCGGTGCGCGACCGGACGCCCGACACCGTCGTCACCGCGCGACTGGTCAGCTCGACCGGCAGCAGCGGTCGCCGCTTCGCGCTGCTCAATGCGGGGCGGTGGCAGGGCGTCGCGCCCGGCATGGCGGTGCGCGGTCCCGAGGGACTGATCGGACGCGTGACCGAGGCGGGGCCCGCCGCCGCGCGCGTCCTCCTGCTGACCGATCCCGAAAGCATCGTGCCGGTCCGCCGCACCCGCGACGGCCTGCCCGCCATCGCGGTCGGGCGCGGCGACGGGACGCTCGACATACGCTCGGTCAACACCAATGTCCGGCTGGCCAAGGGCGAGCTGTTCGTCACCTCGGGCACCGGCGGGCTCTATGCCCCCGATATTCCCGTCGCCCGCATCCGCGCCGATGGCGGCGATACGGCGGTGGCGCGGCCCTTCATCCATCCCGACACGCTGGATTTCGCGATCGTTCAGCGCGCCTTCATGCCGATGCCGGTATCGGCGCCGTCGCCCCGGCCGTGACCCTCGACATCAGCAACCCCTTCGACCCCGGACTGCCGCCCGCACGCGCCCGCGCGCTGCCCTGGCTGACCGTGATGGCCGGTTCGCTCCTCGCCATCGTGCCGGTGGTGGCGATCGTACCGTTGCAGCCGCCCATGGGCCTCGTCATGCTGCTCGCCTGGCGGCTGGTCGCGCGGTTCGCGCTGCGGCTCTGGGCGGCCGCGCCGCTGGGGCTGTTCGACGATCTGCTGTCGGGCCAGCCGCTGGGCTCCGCGATGCTGCTCTGGTCGCTGACCTCGCTGGCGATCGACCTATTCGAGCATCGGCTGGTGTTCCGCGATTTCTGGCAAGACTGGCTGATCGCCAGCGGCGCCATCGCCTTCTGCCTGATCGCGGGGCGTTTCTTGGCGGTGCCGGTCGGCGCGCAGGTCGATGCGGCGCTGGTCATCCAGATCGCGATCACCATCCTGCTCTTTCCCATGGCGACCCGGCTGGTCGCATGGATCGATCGCAAGCGTGGCCGTAATGAGGTAGGGGCATAGGCATGGAACGCCAGGGGCGGATCATGACCGAGGCGGCACAGGCCTACAGCTTTTCCCGGCGCGCCTTCGTGCTGGGCGCGGCGCAGGGGGCCGTCGGCCTGCTGCTCGCCGGGCGCATGGCCTGGCTGTCGATCGCGCAGAACGAGAAGTATAACCTCCTCTCCGAGAGCAACCGCGTCAACACGACGATGATCCCGCCGCGTCGCGGCTGGCTGATCGACCGGCACGGCCTGCCCATCGCCAACAATCGCACCGATTTCCGCGTCGACATCATCCCCGACCGGCTGGAGGACAAGGACCGCGTGCTCGCGCTGCTCCGCCAGATCCTGCGGCTGGACGACGAGGCGATGAACCGCATCCGCCTCGACCTGGAACATGCCGCCGGGTTCCAGCCGGTGCAGGTCGCCGAGCGGCTCGACTGGGAGCGGTTCGCGGCGGTCAGCGTCCGCCTGCCCGAGCTGCCCGGCGTCCAGCCGACGCGCGGCTTTGCGCGCTTCTATCCGGCGGGCGCGGCGGTGGCGCACCTGACCGGCTATGTCGGCACGCCCACCGCCGAACAGTTCAAGGCGACCCACGACCAGCTGCTCGTCACCCCCGGCTTCAAGCTGGGCAAGGACGGGCTGGAAAAGATGCTGGAGCCGGTGCTGCGCGGCAAGCCCGGCGCCAAGCGGGTCGAGGTGACGGCGCGCGGCAAGGTGGTGGCCGAACTCGCCACCCGGCCCGACACGCCCGGCCGCAACATCCGCCTGACCATCGATGCGGGGCTCCAGGAATTCGCGGCGCGGCGGCTGGGGACCAATTCGGGCTCGGCCGTGGTGCTCGACTGCCGCACCGGCGAGACGCTGGCGATGGTGTCGATGCCCGCCTATGACCCCAACAGCTTTTCGGACGGGATCAGCCATCTGGAATGGGCGATGCTGTCGGAGAACGACCATGTGCCCTTGATGAACAAGGTGACGCAGGGGCTCTATCCGCCGGGCTCGACGGTCAAGCCGATGAACGGCCTCGCGCTGCTGGAGGCCGGGGTCGGCGCCGACGACCGGGTGCTGTGCACCGGCGCGATGCGGGTCGGCACCGGCGTCTTCCACTGCCACAAGCGCGGCGGGCACGGCGCGCTGAACCTGAAGGGCGCGATCGAGCAGAGCTGCGACATCTATTTCTACGAGATGATCCGCCGCATGGGCTATGACCGGATCGCGCCCATTGCGCGGATGGTCGGGCTGGGCCAGAAATTCGACCTGCCGCTCAGCGCGCAGCGTTACGGCACCGTGCCAGATCCCGACTGGAAGCTACGGAAATACAAGAAGAAGTGGACGATCGCGGATGGCCTGAACGCCTCGATCGGACAGGGCTATGTGCTCGCCAATCCGCTTCAGCTGGCGGTGATGGCGGCGCGGATCGCCTCGGGCCGCGCCTTGCAGCCCAGCCTGCTGGCGCATCAGGTCCATCTCGACGCCCCCGCCCTGCCGGTCGCCTCCGAGCATCTGGCGGTCGTGCGCGACGCGATGTTCGGCGTGGTCAACCAGGGCGGCACCGGTGGCGCGGCGCGAATGCTGGTGCCGGGCGTCAGCCTGGCCGCCAAGACCGGCACCGCGCAGGTCCGCCGGATCACCATGGCGGAGCGGCGCATGGGCGTGCTGAAGAACGGCCAGTTGCCCTTCAAGCTGCGCGACCACGCGCTGCTCGTCTGCTTCGCCCCCGCCGACAATCCGCGTTACGCGGCCGCCGTCGTGCTGGAGCATAACGGCCATACCGTGCGCAATCTCGACGCGCCGCTGATCGGGCGCGACATCATGACCTATCTGTTCGACCGCGACCGCGCGTTGGCGTCGCTGGCGCAGGACGAGCCCACCTGGGGCGGCGACATCGCCACGCGCATGGCGGCCGAGGAAGCCGCCTATCGCGCGGCACAGGCCCCCAAGCCCGCCTCTGCCGCGACCAAGACCGATGCCGGTGCCCCCACCGCCGCCCCGGCGGTCAAGGCCGCGACCAACGTTTCCGACGCGCAGGCCGAGGCGATGGCCGCCAGCAGCAGCGAGCAGCCCGCCGACGATGCCGGGACCACCGACGAATGAGCGGCCCGCGCATCATCCCCGAACCGATCGCGCAGCTGCCCTGGCGGGTGATCCTGCTGGTCATGGCGATCGGCTGTTTCGGGCTGGTCGTGCTCTATTCGGCGGCGGGCGGCTCGCTGACCCCCTGGGCCAAGCCGCAAGGGGTGCGCTTCTTCGTGCTGCTCGCCGGGTCGCTGGTGCTGTCGCGACTGCCGCTCGACCTGTGGCGGCGCATCGCCATGCCGGGCTATCTGATCCTCGTCGTCGCGCTGGTTCTGGTCGAACTGCTGGGCGCGGTACGCGGGGGCAGCCAGCGATGGCTGGACGTGGGCTTCATCCGGCTTCAGCCGTCCGAGCTGATGAAGCTGTTCATCGTGCTGGGCGCCGCGCGTTTCTATGAGATGATGCCGCCCGCCGAAACCAGGCGCTTCTCGGGCATATGGCCGGTCGCGGCGATGATCGGCGTGCCCGCCGCGCTGGTGATGAAGCAGCCCGATCTGGGCACCGCGCTGATGATCTGCGCGGGCGGGGCGACCGTCATGTTCCTTGCCGGGGTGCCGCTGCGGCTGTTCATCGGCGGGGCGATCGGACTGGCGGTGATGGCGCCGCTCGCGGTCAATTTCCTGCTGCACGACTATCAGCGCAACCGCGTGCTGATCTTCCTCGACCCCGAAAGCGATCCGCTGGGCACCGGCTATCACATCAGCCAGTCCAAGATCGCGATCGGCTCCGGCGGTATCTGGGGCAAGGGGTTCCTGAACGGCACCCAGAGCCATCTCGACTATCTGCCCGAGGGGCATACCGATTTCGTCTTCGCCACCATGGCGGAGGAATGGGGACTGGTCGGCGGCTGCTTCCTGATCCTGGCCTTCCTCCTCGTCATCCGCTGGGGCCTGAACGTCGCGCAGGCAGCGCCCAACCGCTTTGCCCGGCTGACCGCGGCGGGGCTGTCCACGACGATCTTCATCTATGTCATGGTCAATCTGATGATGGTCATGGGGCTGGCCCCGGTGGTCGGCATCCCGTTGCCGCTGGTCAGCTATGGCGGATCGTCGCAGATGACGGTGTTGCTGTGCCTGGGCATCTTGATGGCGATCGACCGCGAAAATCGCCGCGCCGCCCGCTGGTGATCGTCAAAAAATCGGCCATCCACGCAAAAAGCATTTGCAAAGCTCGAACACGATGCTAAAGGCGCGCCTCCCGATCACGAGGCGGGCCGCCGGACGGCCAGGTCGACGTGACGAACGGACGCATAGCTCAGTTGGTAGAGCAGCTGACTCTTAATCAGCGGGTCCTTGGTTCGAGCCCAAGTGCGTCCACCAGTTTCTCCAACGGCTCTGCAGCGATGCGGGGCCGTTGTGCTATGGGGCCGTCCGGCCCCCAACGGGATAGATGATTGATGGCAGGATATAAGGTTCCCGGTTTCGCCGATCGCGCATCGGCCTCGCGCGATGCCAAGGCGGCTGCGCTCGAAAAGCTGCGCAACAAGGCCGCGCCCGACCCGGCGGTGGTCGCCGCCCGCGCTGCCGCGCGCGAGGCCAAGGAGGCCGCCGAGGCCGAGCGCCGCGCCGCGCACAAGGCTGCGATCGAGCAGGAAAAGGCCGCGCGCGAGGAAGCCCGCGCCAAGGCGAAGGCCGAGGCCGAGGCCGCTGCGGAGGCCGCCGCTGCCGCCGCACGCCCGCCGGTCGTGCCGACCGCCGCCGAGCTGAAGGCCGCCCGCGACGCCCGCTACGCCGCTCGCAAGGCGCGCCAGGGCAAATGACCCCGCGCGAGCTGCTCGGCATTGCCGAAGTGCCGGGCGGCGAGCCCCTGCGGCTGTTCCGCCGGGGCAAGGACTTCATGATCGTGCTCGATCGCAACGAGCTGATGAGCACGCGGATGAGCGGCTCCGAGGTGGCGTTGGGCACGATGACCTGCGACCGGCTGGGCGGGCGCGCGGCGCCGCATCTGCTGATCGGCGGCTATGGCATGGGCTTCACCCTGCGCGCCGTGCTGGCCAAGCTGGGGCGCGATGCGCGGATCACGGTGGCCGAGCTGGTGCCCGGCATCATCGAATGGGCGCGCGGGCCGATGGCGGAACTGACCGCCGGATGCCTGGACGACCGCCGCGTCACCCTGGCAATGGGCGATGTCGGCAATGCGATCTATGCGGGGCGCGGGGCTTATGACGCGATCCTGCTCGACGTCGACAACGGCCCGGACGGGCTGACCCGGCCGGACAATGACGGGCTCTATTCGCTCCGTGGACTGGACGAGGCCCGCGTCGCGCTGCGCCCCGGCGGCGTGCTCGCCATCTGGTCCGCCGCGCCTGATCCGGTATTCACCCGGCGGCTGTCGCGCGCGGGCTTCACCGTCGACGAGGTGAAGGTGCGCGCCCGAGAGAACGGCAAGGGCGCGACCCACACCATCTGGTTCGCCACGCCACGCTGAACGCGATCGTCGCCCCGGCAAAGGCCGGGCCGACCGTCATAGGCGGGGCTTACTCCCCATCCTCTTCCCGCTTCGCCCCGTCCAGCTCACGGCGAAGACGCTCCTGCTCCGCCGCATCCCGCTGTTTCTCGGCCCTGGTCCGGCCGAAGCGCGCGCGGTTTTCCGTCGCCTGCTGTTCGGCCTGCCGCCGGTCGCGGGCCTTTCGCGCCTGACGGAAGTTGACGATCTCACCCATCAGCGCCGCCGCCACCGCCGGAACAGCCCCTTGCGGCTGCTCAGCGCCTCGAACATCTCGTCGGGGCTTTCGGGATCGAGGACCTCATTGTCGGCCAGCCATTCCTCGACGCTCGACAGATCGGGCACTTCATAGGGGCGCAGCGTCCGCCCCTCGGCTCCGCGCAGCGCCTCGACCGCCGCCATCAGCGCGCCGGTCCGTTGCACCGCCGCCTGCACCTCGGCGGGGCTGGTGCCCAGATGCTCGGCGAGCAGGTCGTCGCGGATCGCCCCGATCCGTCGCCCCGCCGCGCTGTCGGGCTCGACCGCGATCGCCAGGTCGCATTCGGTGTCCAGCCGCATCGAACGGTTGTTGAGATTGGACGAACCCAGCCGGAACACCCGGTCATCGGCGATCAGGATCTTGGCATGGCAATAGATCGGCTCGCCCCCCGCCGTGAACGGATGATAAATGCGGAAACGCCCGTGCCGGTCGCGCCGCCTGAGCGCCTCGACCAGCCGCGCGCGCGCCGTGTCCATCGCGATCGGCTCTAGCCAGCCTTGCGCAGTCAGCGGATTGACGATGACGAATTCGGGGCCATTCTCTTCGTCCAGCCGCCGCGCAATCGCCTCGGCGACGCGGCGCGACGCGAAATACTGGCTCTCGATATAGACATAGCGCTCCGCCCGCGCGATCTGCGCCAGGAACAGCGCCTCATTCTCGTGCACCGGCGTCTGGTCGTCCATCTCGGGCATGGTGCGCGCGATGGCGACGGGCTGGTCGAGAAAGTCGGGCTCCAGCCCCTCGGGCCAGCAGCTTTCGCCCGGCGAGGCGGGGGCCATGCGCTTGCCGCCGGCGGCGTGCCAGCGTTCGCGGAACAGCTCGCCCAGCGCATGCGTCACCGGCCCCTCCACCGCGCTGATCGCGTCGTGCCAGGGCTTGTAGGGCTGGCCGCCGGGCCGCTTGCGACCGGGATCGTCGTCGCGATGCTCGCGCGTGTCCCAACGGTCGCTGGTCATGTCGATCCCGCCGCAAAAGGCGAGCTTGTCGTCGATGATGACGATCTTCTGATGATGCGAGGCCGCGATCGGGTGATGGCCGTCGAGCTTGGTATGGATGCGCTTGTGCGCCATCCATTTCATCACCGTGAAGAATGTCCGCCCCCGGAGCAGCGACTTGATCGCGCCGGTGTCCCAGCGGAGCAGGAAGATTTCCAGCTCCGGGTTCCGCTCGACCAGCGAATAGATGAAATCGCCGACGGATTCGTTGGGGGACTCGTCGTGATCGAGGACGATGCGCGCGTCGAAATCCCATCCGATCAGCAGGATCTGCTTGCGGGCGCCGAGCATCGCGCGGCGGGCCATCCGGAAATATTTCTCCGCATCGATGATGACCGCCATGCGCTCGGCCTGCTCGATCCGCCAGCACTCCTGTCCGACCTTCAAACCCGATCTCCCCGTCTGCCTGCGTCCACGACCATCTCATGCCCACGCCCTGCCGGGCTGGCAAATGGCCAAACGGTTGCGATGGCGAAATGGTCCGTGGGAACGGCGATCAGGTCTTTGTGAATATCCGATAGCGGGTCGGGCGCAGGTTCAGCACATCGCCCGCCCCGGCGCTGGCGTCGACGGGCAGGTCGAAGGTCAACGGCTCGGCCAGCCCCGCCATCGTGGCGGTGATCCGACGCGACCGGCCGATCGGGCGGCTCGTCTCCACCGTGACGGCCAGCGCATCGGGGGCGCCGGGTTCGACCAGTTCGACATCATGCGGCCGGATATGAAGCTCGCCCGCCCCCTGCCCCTGGCCGGTGTCGGGCAGCACCGTCTGCCCCTGCCCCACCATCGCCGAACCGTTCGACCGGGTGACGGGCAGGCAGTTGGTCTCGCCGATGAAGGACGACACGAAGGCGGTGGCCGGTTCGGCCTGCACCTCATGCGGGGTGCCGATCTGTTCGATCACGCCGCCGCGCATCACGACGATCCGGTCGGCCAGTTCCAGCGCCTCTTCCTGATCGTGCGTCACGAAGATCGAGGTCAGCCCTGTCTCGTCATGGATCCGCCGCAACCAGCCGCGCAGATCCTTGCGAACCTGGGCATCGAGCGCGCCGAATGGCTCGTCGAGCAATAGCAGGCGCGGCTCGATGGCCAGCGCACGGGCCAGGGCCACGCGCTGCCGCTGCCCACCCGACAGCTGCGCGGGATAGCGGTCCCCGACATCGGGGAGCTGGATCAGGGCGAGCAGTTCGGCGACCTTGGCCGTGATCGCCGCCTTGGCCGGACGGTCGCGCCGTTTCCGCACGGTCAGGCCGAAGGCGATATTCTGCGCGACCGTCATGTGGCGGAACAGCGCGTAATTCTGGAACACGAAGCCGATCCGACGCTCGGCCGCGGGCGTATCCGTCATGTCCTGCCCGTCGAACAGCACATGACCCTCATCGGCGAAGTCCAGCCCCGCAATGGTCCGCAGCAGCGTCGTCTTGCCCGATCCGGACGGGCCCAGCAGCGCCAGGAACTCGCCCGCCCGCGTCTCCAGCGACACGCGGTCGAGCGCGGTGAAGCCGCCGAAGCGACGGGAAATATTCTCGACGACGATGCTCAATGCGCGGCTCCCGCCCGGTGGATGCCGAAACGCCATTCCAGCACGGTCTTCACTCCCAAGGTCACGAGCGCAAGCGAGGCGAGCAGGGACGCCACCGCGAACGCGCCGACAAAGTCATATTCATTGTACAGGATCTCGACATGCAACGGCATGGTGTTGGTCAGCCCCCGGATATGCCCCGACACGACCGACACCGCGCCGAACTCGCCCATCGCGCGGGCATTGCACAGGAGCACGCCGTAGAGCAGCCCCCAGCGGATATTGGGCAGCGTGACATGCCAGAAGGTCTGCCACCCGCTCGCCCCCAGCGACCGCGCCGCCTCCTCGTCGTCGCGGCCCTGTTCGGCCATCAGCGGGATCAGTTCGCGCGCGACGAAGGGAAAGGTGACGAACACGGTCGCCAGCACGATGCCAGGCACCGCGAAGATGATGCGGACGCCATGCTCGGTCAGCCACGGCCCCAGCCACCCTTGCGCCCCGAACAGCAGCACGAAGATCAGGCCCGACACCACCGGCGACACCGAAAAAGGCAGGTCTATCAGGGATATGAGCAGGCTTTTTCCACGAAAGTCGAACTTGGCGATCGCCCAGGAGGCCGCCACGCCGAACACCGCGTTGACCGGCACCGCAATGGCGGCGACCAGCAGCGTCAGGCGGATCGCGGCGAGCGCGTCGGGGTCCGCGATGGCCGCGACGAAGACCTGCCATCCCTTGGCCAGACCACCCGCGAACACCATGACGAGCGGCAGGAACAGGAACAGCGCCAGAAAGGCGAAGCCGGTGCCGATCAGCGCCCAGCGCGCCACCGGGCTTTCGACGGTGGTGGGGTTGGAACCGCTCATCGCGTCCCCCGCTTGGCGCGCCACGCCTGGAGCAGATTGACGAACAACAGCATCGCGAAGGACAGCACCAGCATCACGCACGCGATGGCGGTCGCGCCGTCATAGTCGAACTGCTCCAGCTGGGTGATGATCAGCAGCGGCGCGATCTCCGACTTGAAGGGCATGTTGCCCGCGATGAAGATGATCGAGCCATATTCGCCGACCCCGCGCGCAAAGGCGAGCGCAAAGCCGGTCAGCAGCGCGGGGGCGATGGCGGGCAGGATGATCCGGCGAAAGGTCTGCGCCCGCGTCGCGCCGAGCGTGGCGGCCGCCTCCTCGACATCGCGCCCCAGATCGGCCAGCACCGGCTGTACCGAGCGAACAATGAACGGCAAACCAATGAAAACTAAAGCAATGGTGACACCCACTGGCGTATAGGCGACCTTGATCCCCAGCGGTGCGAGCAGCGACCCGATCCAGCCATTATCCGCATAGAGCGAAACCAGCGCGATGCCCGCCACCGCCGTCGGCAGCGCGAAAGGCAGGTCGACCGCGGCATCGATCAGCTTCTTGCCGGGAAATTCATAGCGGACGAGGATCCAGGCGATCAGCAGCCCGAACACCGCATTGACCGCCGCCGCCGCCAGCGCCGCACCGAAGCTGAGCCGATAGGCGGCCAGCGCGCGCGGCGACAGGCCGACCGCGGCAAAGCCGTCCCAGCCCATGCCCGCCGCGCGTATGACCAGCGCGGACAGCGGCAGCAGGACCACCAGCCCCAGCCAGAACAGGGTCATCCCCATGGTCAGGCCGAAGCCCGGCAAGGCGGATCGGCGCGTCGAAGCCCGCATCCGGATCAGCGCTTCCTGCCGCCGGCATAGATGGCATCGAATACGCCGCCATCGGCGAAGAAGCGCTTCTGCGCCGCGCCCCAGCCGCCAAAGTCGCGGATCGTCACCATGTCCAGCTTGGGAAACACCGCCGCATATTTCGCCAGCACCGCCTGGTCGCGCGGGCGGTAGAAGTTGCGCGCGACGATCTCCTGCCCTTCGGGCGTATAGAGGAATTTGAGATATTCGGTCGCGACCTTCTCGGTGCCATGCGCCTTGGCATTGGCATCGACCACCGCGACCGGCGGCTCGGCCAGGATCGAGATGGAGGGGACGACGATGTCGAACTTGCCCGCGCCCAGCTCCTTCTCCGACAGAAGCGCCTCATTCTCCCACGCGATCAGCACATCGCCCAGGCCGCGTTCGACAAAGGTCGTGGTCGCGCCGCGTGCGCCCGAATCCAGCACCGGCACATGGGCGTAGAGGTCCGCGACATAGCGCTGCGCCGCCGCCTCCGAGCCGCCCGCCTTCTTGCCATAGGCCCAGGCGGCCAGGAAATTCCACCGCGCGCCGCCGCTGGTCTTGGGGCTGGGGGTGATGACCTGCACGCCCGGCTTCACCAGATCGGCCCAGTCGCGAATGCCCTTGGGATTGCCCTTGCGGACCAGGAACACGATGGTCGAGGTATAGGGCGCGCTATTGTCCGGCAGGCGGGCCTGCCAATCGGCCGGAAGCAGCTTGGCCCGCTCGGCGATCGCGTCGATGTCATAGGCGAGCGCCAGCGTCACCACGTCCGCCGACAGCCCGTCGATCACCGATCGCGACTGCTTGCCCGATCCGCCATGGCTCATCCGGAACGAGACGGTCTGCCCGGTCTTGGCCTGCCATTGTTTGGCGAAGGCGGCGTTGACGTCCTTGTACAGCTCGCGCGTCGGGTCATAGCTGACGTTCAGCAGCTCGACCGAGCCCTTCCCGCCGCCGCTGCCGCCCCCCGAACAGCCGGACAGGCCAATCGCCCCGATCATCAACGCGGCAAGGCTTGCCGAAAATGGTGCTCGCATCTGGACCCGTCCCTTTCGTTTCGGTGCGTAACCTATCTCGATCCCCCCGATAGGAAATGCCGGAAAGCTTGGGACGCACAAAGCCCTGCTTTTGCTCCCTCGATCCCGACAGAAGCCCGGTCCGGCCTCCTTCGCCCTTGCATCGGGCGCGGACAGGGCCGATCTCCCGCCCGCATCATCCCCTTATTCCCTGGAAAGGACGCGCATGACCGCGACTGATTTCGACGTGAAGACCGGCCTGTATATCGCGGGCGAATGGCTGGGCGCGGACGGGCGCGAGACGCAGGCGGTGCTGAACCCCGCCACCGGCCAGCCGCTGGGCGACCTGCCGCTGGCGACCAAGGCGGACATGGACCGTGCGCTGGAAGCCGCCGCGCGCGGTTTCGAGACGTGGCGCAAGACCGCGCCGCAGGAGCGTGCCGCCATCCTGCTGCGCACCGCCGCGCTGGTCCGCGAGCGCGCCGAGGATCTCGCCCGCCTCGCCACGCTGGAGGAAGGCAAGCCGATCGTCGAGGCACGCGGCGAGGTGGCCGCCACCGCCGCGCTGCTGGAATTCCATGCGGGCGAGGCGGTGCGCATCTATGGCCGCGTCCTGCCTCGCCCCACCGGCACCCGCTCGCTGGTGCTGCACCAGCCGGTCGGGCCGGTCGCGGCTTTCTGCGCCTGGAACTTCCCGGTCATGAACCCGGTGCGCAAGATCTCGCCCGCCATCGCGGCGGGCTGCTCGGTCATCCTGAAGCCCAGCGAGGAGACCCCCGCCAGCGCGATCGCGATCATGCGCTGCTTCCAGGATGCGGGTCTGCCCGGCGACGTCGCGCAGCTGGTCTTCGGCGTGCCCGACGCGGTGTCGCGCCACCTGCTCGCCTCGCCCGTCACCCGCAAGCTCAGCTTCACCGGATCGGTGCCAGTCGGCAAGCACCTGTTGAAGCTGGCCGCCGACACGGTGATGAAGTCGACCATGGAGCTGGGCGGGCATGGCCCGGTGCTGGTCTTCGACGATTGCGACCTCGACAAGACGCTCGATACGCTCGTCACCCACAAGTTCCGCAATGCGGGCCAGGTCTGCGTCGCGCCCACCCGCTTCCATGTGCAGGAGGGCATTTACGAGCGTTTCGCCAAGGGCTTTGCCGAGCGCGCCGCCGCACTGAAGATCGGTGACGGCCTGTCGAGCGACACCCAGATGGGCCCGATGGCCAATCCCCGCCGCCCCGAGGCGATCGGCGCGATGATCGAGGATGCGGTGCGCTCGGGCGCGCGGATGCTGACCGGCGGCGAGGCGAAGGGCGGTGACGGCTTCTTCTTCGCGCCGACCGTGCTGGCCGATGTGTCGCTGGACGCCAAGGCGATGAACGAGGAGCCGTTCGGCCCGATCGCGCTGATCCGCCCCTTCGCCACCACCGAAGACGCCATTGCCGAGGCGAACCGCCTGCCCTTCGGCCTGGGCGCCTATTGCTTCACCGAGAATGGCCGCCGCCAGAACCAGCTGGGCGACGAGATCGAGGCGGGCATGGTCGCGATCAACACCGTACGGCTCAGCTGGGGCGACGCGCCCTTCGGCGGGGTCAAGGAAAGCGGCTATGGCTCCGAGGACGGCCCCGAGGGCATCGCCAACCACATGATCACCAAGGCGGTCCATATCGCCTGACGCATCCGGCCCGGCGCGCTTCGGCGGGCCGGGCCGTTTCGCCGTCATTTCGCTGTCGCAAGAAAAATGTCAAAAACCCTCTTGGCAGGTCGAAAAAGCTCGGCTAACAGCGCGCCACCAGACGGGGACATCGCTTCCCCGCCATGCCGCAGACCGGCATTGGACGCATAGCTCAGTTGGTAGAGCAGCTGACTCTTAATCAGCGGGTCCTTGGTTCGAGCCCAAGTGCGTCCACCATTTTCCATATATCTTTACATATGCTTCGCCAAGAGGCCTAGGCATAACCTCATCGTCATGACGGGTCCGTGGGGGCCTCTCCGACAAAGCGGAGCAGGCGCCGAAACGCATGCCCCCTCGCTCACTTACCGCGCCCCCTGCCCCGAAGGCGGCACCGGCGGGGTCGATGACCTGGCGTCACTCACCGCTTCGTCATACCAGCCCGCCAGATCGGCCTTCATGCTCCGCAGCGCATCGGGGTTCAGGTAGGTCATATGCCCCGCCGGATAGTAGGTAAAGCGCAGGTTCGCCTGCTGCGCGGGCTCCAGCATCATATGGCCCAGGTCGTTCTCGGTGCCGAAGAACGGCGTCGCCATGTCGTAATAGCCGTTCATCGACAGCACCTTCAGATACGGGTTCGCCCGCATCGCGGCGGCCAGGTCGATCGCGGTGTTCGGGTTGTTCTGCGACCCGTCGGGCGCCTTGTGCTTCCAGTTCCAGGTCCAGCCCGCCGCATCGCGCGCCGACAGGCGATAGGGCAGCTCGGTCTTGTAGCCGAGCGTCGATTGCAGATAATCCTGGAAGGACGCGATATAAGCGCCTGAAATCGCATCCGAAGAGGCGTCCGTCTCCGGCCGTTCGCCCGCCGCGTCGGTGTCGATGCCGAGGTAGCGCGAGTCGAACCGCCCTACCGTCCGCGCCGAGCCGCGCAGCAATTCCTTCTGGAAGCGCGGCAGGTCGATGCGCAGGTTCGCGCGCTTGATGAAGTCGGGCGACAGGCCGATCAACCGGCTCATCTGCTCGGCGATCTGGTCGCGCTCCTGGGGCGAGATGCTCTGCCCCTTGGCCAGCGCGGACATGTACGGGCCCACCGCAAAGGCGCGCGCCTGCGCCACCACGGTCGCCACATCGGCGGGGCGGTCGGGCAGGCGGTTGTGATACCAGGCGGTCGCGGCGTAGCTGGGCAGGTAATTGAGATAGACCTGATCCAGCCCCGGCTGGCGATAGCCGTAATTCATGATCGAGCTGAGCAGGATCACCCCGTTCAGCGCCATGCCCCGCTCCTGCAACTCATAGGCCAGCGCGCCCGAGCGCAGCGTGCCATAGCTTTCGCCCAGCAGGAATTTGGGGCTCATCCAGCGGCCATATTTGGTGACGTAGCGCTGGATCGCCTTGGCGAAGACGTCGACATCCTCGTCCACGCCGTAGAATTGCGCGGGCTTCATGTCGCCCAGCGGCCGCGAATAGCCCGATCCGATCGCATCGAGGAAGACGAGGTCGGTCTTGTCGAGCAGCGAATCCGGATTGGGCCCGACATCATAGGGCGCGGGCCGGACGAATTCCGGGCTGGTGGTGCGGATGCGGATCGGCGCGAACGATCCCATGCGCAGCCAGAAGGAGGGCGAACCCGGCCCGCCATTATAGAGGAAGGTGATGGGTCGCTTGGTGCCGGGCTTCACCCCCTCCAGCGTATAGGCGGTGTAGAACATCGAGGCGGTCGGCTTGCCCTCGATATCGCGGACGGTCAGCGTGCCCGCCGAGGCGACATAGGGATAGGCGCGGCCGCCCAGGGTCACGCTGTCGCGGTGGCGGACCTCGGCTTCATCGAGCGGCGCGCGGGCCCAGGCGGCCTCGACCTCGGCCTTGGCCGCCGCTTCGTGCGAGGATTTCTTCTCTCCCTCTTCCTGCGCGGCAAGCGGCGCGGTCAGGGCGGTGGCGGCGAGGAAAAGGGCAAGGCTGTTGCGGATCACGAAGCGCTCACGAATGAATGACGGATAAGTCATCGTTTCGTGTTTCGTCGTTCAAGGCAAGCGGGTTGCGCGGGCCCCGCCCCTCCCCTGCCAGACGGCTCCCTCCCCAGGCCCGATCGACATTCGGCGATGCCCTTCCTTCCCTCGCCCCTCGCAGAGGGGAGAGGGTTGCGCAGACTTGGCCTTTGCGAAAGCAAAGGCTTAGTCGGAGCTGGGTGAGGGGTGGGCGCTCGCAAGCGAGCGCGCGAGCCTTTGGGCTCGCTCGACCCCTCACCCAAGCTGCGCTAGCCAGCAGGCTGGCAAGCTTCGCTAACCCTCTCCCCTTTCCAGGGGAGAGGGGAAGAAGAGGATCGGGATCAGCGTGCCAGCCAGGCCTCGACCGCAGGCTTCAGCCGGTCGGCGACCGCCTTGCGCACCGCGATGGACGAGATGGCGCGCTTGGCGCCGCCGCGCGACCCTTCGGGCAGGTTGGCGGCGGCCCAGGCCTCGATCTTGCCGGGCATGGCGGGATCGTTCGACCCGGCGCCCAGGCCGACGATGAAGGTCGCCCGGTTGCTCTCCTCGAGGAAGCTGTCGACCAGCGACTTGTTCGCCGCCGCCCAGTCGAACGCCATGTCGGGATGCGCCCCCGCGATCGAACGGAGCAACGCCGCACGCTGCGGCGGAGTGAAGGTGTCGTTCTTCAGGACGCTCAGCGCCCGGCGCGCCGCGCTCTCGTCCTCGGCATAGCCCAGCAGCGAGACATAGCGGTTCTTGACCACCGGATTGCGCTCGGCCTTGGCCAGTTCGTACAGCCGGTCCCACTCGGCCGGGGTGGCGCGGGTGGCATAGGTCGCCAGAATCGGCTGGCGGATCGCCGCCGGGATCGCGTTGGGATTCTTGGCGAGCGCCCCGACATAGCCGCGCGCGCGTGCCGCGACCATCGCGTCGCCGCTGGTCCCCAGCCGCCCGATCAGCGTCTCGCGCAGGTTGGAGACGAGCGCGCCCTCATCGGGCTTGGCCTCGAACCCGATCCGCGCCAGCACCGGCGACAAGAGAGCCGCGATCTTCGCGCGCAGCGGCTTTTCGAGCGGCGTGCCCTCATACAGCCCGTCGAGGCGCGACAGCTCGCCAGCCACCGTCTGCCATTCCAGCGGGCTGGCTTCGGGCGACACCTGCGCCATCAGGTCGAACCAGCGACCCAGGCTCTGATAGCCGCCCGCCGCCAGCGCATAATCGTCGCCCAGCGTGCCCAGGCGATCCTCCAGCGCCAGCCTGGCATAGTCGCGCACGATCGCGGCATGGCCCGCATCGTCGTACATCACGCGGGTATAGGAGCCCTTGCCCCGGTTCAGGACCAGCGTCCCGCACCCGCCGACGCTGACCGGCGTCGGCGTCGCGCCGGTGACGATGGCGCTGGTCTCACCGCCGCCGATCGTGGCGATGCGGATGGGCACATGCCAGGTCTGCGGCGTCTTCGAGGCTTCGTCCAGGCCGAACCGGCCTTGCGCCAGCATCGCCACCGTCTTGCCACCCTCGCAACGCGCGCCCGACAGCGTGACCAACGGCACGCCGCCCTGCAAGGTGAAGTCGTGCGCGATGGTCGCGACATTGGTGCCCGACGCCTTGGACAGTTCCTCCCACAGCTGTTCGGTCACCGTGTTCTGATACTTGTACTTGGCCATATAGGCGCGGATGCCCTTGCGGAACGTGTCCGCGCCCAGCGTCGATTCGAGCATCCCGATCACCGCCTGCCCCTTGAGATAGGTGATGCTGTCGAACGCCTCGCCGATCTGGTCGACCGTCTCGACCTTGCGGATGATCGGATGGGTGGCGCTGGTCGCGTCGATGCCCATCGCGGATTCGCGCTCGCCCGCGATGCTGGCGGCGGCGGCCTTCCAGCTGGGGTTCAGGTCATTGGACGCCTTGCCCTCCATCCACGAGGCAAAGCCTTCGTTCAGCCACAGATCGTCCCACCAGCGCGGGGTGACGAGGTCGCCGAACCACTGATGCGCCATTTCATGCGCGACGACGGTGTGGATGCGCTGGCGATTGCTCTCGGTCATGACCTTGGGGTCGAAGAGCAGCTCATTCTCGAAATAGAAGATCGCGCCCCAATTCTCCATCGCGCCGAAGAACTGGCTGGACCCCGGCCCCGCGATCATGTCCATCTTGGGCAGCGGATAGGGCGTGCCGAAATAATCGTTATAATAGGCGAGCAGCTTCGACGCCGAGGCGAGCGAATAATCGCCCTGGTCGACCACGCCCTTGCGGCTGACGACGCCGATCTGGACGCCGTTCGCATCCACCGTCTTGCGGTCGAGATTGCCCGATCCGAAATAGAGCAGATAGCTCGACATCACCGGCGTCTCGTCGAACCGATAGAGCTGGCTGCCATCGGCCTGCGGCGTGATCGAGGAGGCGGGCATGTTGCTGATTGCGCGCTGCCCCTTGGGCGCGGTGGCGGTCAGTCGGAACTTCGCCTTGAACGCGGGCTCGTCCCACATCGGCGCGAAGCGGCGCGCGTCGGGGGCCTCGAACTGGGTCGCCAGCATCCGGTCGGGCGTGCCGTCGGCATTGGTATAGTCGATCGCGAACAACCCGTTGGCCGAGCGGTTGATCGTGCCGGTCCAGGCGAAGCCGACCTTGTGCCGCCCCGTGCTCGCCGCCTGCGGCAGCGTCAGGGTGAGCGTCTGCGCATCCTTGTCGAGCGCGAAGGGCACCGGCTTGCCGTCGAAGGTGGCGCGGGTGATGGTCAACTCGGCGGCGTTCAGGACGATGGTCGCGGTGGCCTGGCGGACATCGACATCGACCGTCTCCTCGCCCGAGAAGCGCATCGCCTTGGCATCGGGACGGATCGAGATGTCGTACAGCACGGGTGCCACCGTCTGCGGCAGCTGGCCCGCCGCCAGCGCCGGGGTGGAAACGGTCAGGGCAAGCAGCGCCGAGAGGGCAGACTTCATTACGATCAAGGCCTTTCCATAGGGATCGGCAAATCTCTACGCGCTCACCCGCGCAAAGCAAATGACGGTCATGTCACATAGTCTCATGGGCCGGGACACGGGAGGGCTGGACAGCCTTTACGCTTACGTTATCGTCAAGGCATGACCCAGCCTCGCTCCCCCCTGCCCCCTGCCCTGAGTCGCCTGACTTTGCCCGTGATCGGGTCGCCGCTGTTCATCATATCCCATCCGGACCTGGTGATTGCCCAGTGCAAGGCGGGGATCGTCGGCTCCTTCCCGGCGCTGAACGCACGCCCCGCCAGCCAGCTCGACGAATGGCTGCACCAGATCACCGAGGCGCTGGCCGCGCATGACCGCGACCATCCCGATCGCCCCGCGGCCCCCTTTGCGGTGAACCAGATCGTCCACCGCTCGAACGACCGGCTGGAGGAGGATCTGGCGGTGTGCGCCAAGTGGAAGGTGCCGATCGTCATCACCTCGCTCGGCGCGCGCGAGGATGTGAATGCGGGCGTATCGGCCTGGGGCGGGATTACGCTGCACGATGTGATCGACGACCGCTTCGCGCGAAAGGCGATCGAAAAGGGGGCGACCGGCCTGATCGCGGTGGCGACCGGCGCGGGCGGCCATGCGGGGCGCCTGTCCCCCTTCGCGCTGGTCCAGGAAATCCGGCAATGGTTCGGCGGCCCTCTGGCGCTGGCGGGGGCGATCGCCACCGGCGATGCGGTGCTGGCGGCACAGGCGATGGGCGCGGACTTCGCCTATATCGGCTCGCCCTTCATCGCGACGGTCGAGGCGCGGGCCGCACAGGCCTATAAGAAGGCGGTGGTCGACGGCCATGCCCGCGACATCGTCTATTCGAGCCTTTTTACCGGGGTGCACGGCAATTATCTGCGCACCTCGATCGTCGCGGCGGGGCTGGACCCCGACCATCTGCCGGACGGCGATGCGGCGCATATGGATTTCGGCGGCGGACAGGCCGCCAAGGCCTGGCGCGACATATGGGGCGCGGGCCAGGGGATCGGCGCGGTCGATGCGATCGTCCCCGCCGCCGATCGGATCGCGCAGCTTCGCCGCGAATATGACGCCGCGCGCGAGCGGCTGCTAGGCGGTTCCGCCTGACGGCCATCGACATTCAGACCCCCTTCTCCCCCTCTCCCCTGGACAGGGGAGAGGGATAGCGGAGCTTGCCAGCCTGCTGGCTAGCGCAGCTTGGGTGAGGGGTTGAGCGAGCCTTCGGCTCGCGCGCTCGCCAAGCGAGCGCCCACCCCTCACCCAGCTCCGACTAAGTCTTTGCTCTCGCAAAGACCAAGTCTGCGCAACCCTCTCCCCTCTGCGAGGGGCGAGGGAAGAAAAGGCATCGCTCAGTTGCGATCCGCCTAGAAGGCACGGTCCAGCCGGGCGTGCAGGGCGCCGACCGGGCTGGTCGAGGGGGGCTCTTCGTCCGCCATCTGGTCGAGCCGGTCCAGCCGCCGGTGGAGGTCGAGGCTGGCATGGATCAGCATCCGCGCGCGGGTCGGCAGGCTGGCTACGACCGCCTCCTCCGACTCGGGCGACGCGCCGAGCCGCCGGACGGGCTCGCGCGCCTGCGACCAGCTGATCTCCCCCGCCTCGACCGCGCGCTGGGTCAGGACCCAGGCGATGACGTGCATCAGCCGTGTCGTGACCTTGAGCGACTCGCAGGAAAAGGCCACGCGCGCGATCGGGTCGAGTGTGCCGCGTTCGTCGCGCCCCGCCTCGTCGAAATAACCACGTGCCGATTCGGCCAGCAGCATCGCCTCGGCATAAAGGCTGTCGATCAGCCGTGACTGGAACTGGGACCGGAACGCCGCGCAAAGCATGGCGCCATCGCTCGCACGACCGCCAAGGATCGGACAAGCCCCGGAAATCCGGCCCCTTGTCCCGTTACGACGCGGTCAGGCGATGATGTCGGGGATCAGGCGATCCTCCAGCTCGGCCAGCTCGTCGCGCAGCCGCAGCTTGCGCTTCTTCAGGCGCGCGATCTGCAACTGGTCGGGGGTGGCGGATTGCAACAGGGCCGAAATCGCATCGTCGAGATCGCGATGCTCGACACGCAACATGTCGATGCGCGCGCGTGCCAGCGTGACGTCCATCCTGCCCCCTTTTCGACGCGACCGACGCAGGGTTGCGCGTCGATCCGCCCCACCTCTAGCAAGGCCGGGCGATGCGCGCGAGAGGCCTTCGCATCGTCGCACGGATCGGCTCGCTTGGTCGATTCTGACGAAATTGAGGGGGGACAGACGCGCATTTTGGTGTTTTACTTCCTGCCCCAAAGCAATGGATCAGGAGGTTGAAGCCCTATGCATACGGCGCATCAAACGGCCCTGGAGACCAAGCACGCGACGCTGGACCGGCGAATCAGTGCCGAGACGCAACGCCCCGTGCCGGACGCGATGATCCTGGCGGATCTCAAGAAACAGAAGCTGAGGCTGAAGGAAGAGATACAAGGCCTGTAACCCTGACCGGCCGCGCGGGTCACACCGACCCGCCGCGGCCCTTTCGGCGCGCCGACCGCGCCGTCACGATAGGCCATGGCGATCATCGTCGAGCCGGACGCCCGGAGGCGTCCCGCCAACGCCCGTCACCCAACGCTCAATAGGTAAAGGGTCGAGTCCGCCCGGCCATGTTGGGCTTGGCATATTCCGGCGTCGAGGTGCCGCCGCCCACGGGCTTGCGGACCAGCTTCGGATCGATTGGCCGGTCGAAGGCCACCCCGACCCGCCCCTGGGTACACCAGGCGACCCGCCCTGCGACCAGACCGATACCGCGCAGGTCGAACTGGATCGGCGTGCCGATTTCCACCGCGACCGGCAGTTCGGCCATCAAGCCGCCCTCGGAGATGTTGCGCACCCGGACTTCGCGCGTCGCCGGATCGTCGCCCAGCGTCATCGCCGCCATCAGCAACAGGCTATCGCGACGTCCGTTGCGGTGGCCTTCGTCCAGTTCGTCTTCCGCCATGTCAGCCCTGCTGTCAGGCGTACGGCCATCGCGTCCATGTCGATGCCCGTGGCGCCCGTATGTCTCTCGCGCCGTCATGCGATAACCGCATGCCGATTGCCAAGCCGTTAATGCGAAAACCGGCTGGATCCGCCCGCGCTGACCGGCCCCGACTCCGCAAGAGAAGCGGGGGCCGCCATCACGCCTCAGTCGTCGCGTGAGACCTTTTCGTTGCGCTCATGCCGTTCCTGCGCCTCGACCGTCATGGTCGCGATGGGCCGCGCTTCCAGGCGGCCCAGGCTGATCGGCTCGCCGGTCACTTCGCAATAGCCATATTCGCCCTCGTCGATGCGACGCAGCGCGGCGTCGATCTTGGAGATCAGCTTGCGCTGGCGATCGCGGGTGCGCAGCTCGATCGACCAGTCGGTTTCGCTCGATGCGCGATCGGTCAGATCGGGTTCGCGCAGCGAATCCACCTGAAGCTGAGACAGCGTTCCCTGCGCCTCACGCTGGATCGATTCCTTCCAATCGATCAGCTTGCGCCGGAAATAGGCCTGTTGCTTCAGGCTCATGAACGGCTCGTCCGCACTGGGACGATAGTTTTCGTCGAGATCGTTGGCCACATCCGGGCCTGTGGAGTCCGTCACGTGATTAAACACCGTCGCCATACCACTCTCCCAAAGGGCCCGTCGGTGCGACACCCCGCACCGCGTCCCCGGGGCCGCCCCCTGATGGTCGAGAGCGCCTATAGTCGGTGCCACCGTCTGCCGCAAGCGACCGGCATTTCATCGAAGTTCGAATTTCTATAATAAAGTTGCAAACTTAACGCGAGATGCACGAAACCATCGATTGCAAAGGATTTTCCAGACCCGATCATCGAAATACGGGCGCGATGCAACAGGGCGATCGGACGGCTGCGCGCGCGCCAACCGACCGCCCAGAACCTGCGGCACGACATGCCCGCGAATCCCATAACTGAACGTGGCCGGGCATAAGAGGCTTGGAGCTTAAGCCTTTGTTGGTCACTATGATGACAGGATAGGGTGCAAAAGCCGTGCGGACGGTCGGGAGAACCGGATGCCGCCATATTGTGCCGTTTGAGGAATTGTGGATGTCAGTGCGAATGGCCTTGGCGAAGCTGACGGCATGTGCCGCCGGTGGCGCCGTGATCGGCGGCGGTGCCGTCCACATGGTCGAAAGTCCCAAGCGCCCGCCGCTGGTCAAGCAGACCAAGGTGAAGAAGCGGATCGTCCATCGCCGGCCCAAGGCGCCGCCGCGTCGCATCGTCACCCGCCGCACCGTCACCACCACCACGCCGCCGCCGACCATCGTGACCGTCACGACCCAGGCGCCGCCGATCCCCGTCCCCCTGCCCGATGCCGGTCCGGCGGTCACGTCCGGCGGCGGCTATGTCCCGGCGGTGATCGGCGGCTGGGGCGGCGGCGGCGGTTGGGGCGGCGGCTTTGGCGGCGGCTTCGGATTTGGCGGGGGCTTTGGCGGCGGCGGATCGAGCGGCAACATCGTGATCTCGTCGACCAGCAGCGGCGGGTCGACCTCCACCTCCTCGGCCTCGGGCGGTTCGGGTGGCTCGGGCGGGTCCTCCTCGTCCACCTCCACCGGCGGGGTCAGCAGCACGTCCTCGTCGGGGAATGTCTCCAGCACATCGTCGTCGGGCAACGTGTCCAGCACGTCGTCGAGCGGCAACGTCTCGTCAACCAGTTCCTCGTCGGGCAATGTCAGTTCGTCGACGTCGAGCGCGTCGAGCGCCTCCTCGGCATCCTCCGCCTCGTCGGCATCGTCCGGGGGCTATGCGTCGAGCAGCAACGGCTGGTCCTCGAACGGTTCGTCGGCCAGCTCCGCCTCCTCGGCCTCAAGCGCGTCGTCCGCGTCCAGCGCCTCGTCGGCCAGCAGCGCGTCGTCGTCGGGCAACGGCAAGCCACCCTATACGCCGGTGCCCGCGCCGCCGATGATCCTGCTCTTCGGCAGCGCGGCGGCGGCCCTGGTCATCCGGCGGCGGCTGGCAGCCAAGGCAGGCTGAGCCGCGCCGCCGCCGGGGACGGTCGGTTACGCCTTTTGCAGCGCGGCCTCGATTTCCGGCACCGGATGGCCGGTCAGGTCCTTGGCCAGTTCGCCGACCAGCCGGTCGCTGACTTCCTTGTGATAATGTTTGCGCAGTTCGCCCAACGTCCGGGGCGGCGCGACCACGATCAGCGATTCGAACTCATTGGCCAGCGCGCGGCGCTTCAGCATGTCGGCCGTCTCCGCCGCGAAGCGATCCTCCTCCTGCTGGTGATAGTCGGTTTCGCCCATCGACCCGCGCGAGGCGGCGAACTGCGCGCCCTGCCCGCCGCCACCGGCCTGGTTCGATCCGCCCTGCGCGATGGCGGGCGCGCCGGGGCCGCTCTGGGTCGAGGAGGCCGAGCCCGCGCGATCGGTCTTCTGGTCGCGATCAGCGGGGTTGGGATGCTCCACGGCATGCTCGACCTTCAGATTGGGATATTCGGCATCCCCCTCGTTGCGGAAGAACAGGCTCTTGCGACCATCGACGACCAGTACGAAACTGTTATGCGGCACCTGCATCGCGTCTCTCCTTGATTGCGCAGCAAGGTTAACGCGGACGCGTCGCCACGGGTTGCGTGACGGCGGAGCCGGGGCCATAGCCTCCGCCCCATGCACGACATTCGCCTGATCGGGGCCGACCCCGCCGCCTTTGACGCCGCACTCGCCAAGCGGGGCGCCGCCCCCCTGGCCGACTCGCTGATCGCGATCGACGAGCGCCGCCGCGCGATCATCGCCGAGGCGCAAGCCGCGCAAACCCGCCGCAACGACCTGTCCAAGCAGATCGGCCAGGCCAAGGCGGCGAAGGACGAGGCACGTGCGCAAGCCCTGATGGACGAGGTCGCGGCGCTGAAGGCGAAGCTGCCCGAGCTGGAGGAGCAGGAGCGCGCCGTGGAGGCCGAGCTGAACACCGCGCTCGCCGCGATCCCCAACCTGCCCGCTGCCGACGTGCCGCAGGGCGCGGACGAGAATGACAATGCGCTGGTCCACCAGAAGGGCGAGCCCACCAGCTTCGCCTTCGAGGCGCGCGAGCATGACGCAATCGCGCCCGCGCTGGGCATGGATTTCGAGACCGGCGTGGCGCTGTCCGGCGCGCGCTTCACGCTGCTGCGCGGTCCCATGGCGCGGCTGTCGCGCGCGCTCGGCCAGTTCATGCTCGACCGGATGACCGAGCAGCACGGCTTCGAGCTGGTCCAGCCGCCGCTGCTGGTCCGCGACGAGGCGGCGTTCGGCACCGGCCAGCTGCCCAAGTTCGCCGAGGACCTGTTCCGCACCACCGACGGCCGCTGGCTGATCCCCACCGCCGAGGTGTCGCTGACCAATATCGTGCGCGAGGCGATCCTGAGCGAAGCGGAGCTGCCGCTGCGCTTCACCGCGCTGACCCCGTGCTTCCGCTCGGAAGCGGGGGCGGCGGGGCGCGACACGCGCGGGCTGATCCGCCAGCACCAGTTCGATAAGGTCGAGATGGTGTCGATCACCACCCCCGACCAGTCGGATGCCGAGCATGAGCGGATGACGGCGGCGGCCGAGGGCGTGCTGGAGGCGCTGGGCCTGCCCTATCGCCGGATGCTGCTGTGCACCGGGGACATGGGCTTCTCGGCGGCGCGCACCTATGACCTGGAGGTCTGGCTGCCCGGACAGGCGCGGTATCGCGAGATTTCGTCCTGCTCGACCTGCACCGATTTCCAGGCGCGGCGGATGATGGCCCGCTATCGCCCGACCGAGGGCAAGGGCACGCGCTTCGTCCATACGCTCAACGGATCGGGACTGGCGGTCGGCCGGACGCTGGTTGCGGTGATCGAGAATTACCAGCAGGCCGACGGCTCGGTCGTGGTGCCCGAGGCGCTGCGCCCCTATCTCGGCGGACAGGCGGTGCTGGAGCCGCGCTGATGCGCATCCTCCTGACCAACGACGACGGCTATCACGCGCCGGGGCTCGCCGCGTTGGAGCGGATCGCGGCGACCTTGTCCGACGATGTCTGGATCGTCGCGCCCGCCGAGGACCAGTCGGGGACCAGCCGCTCGCTGACGCTGACCCGGCCGATGCGACTGCGCCAGTTCGGCGAGCGGCGCTTCGCGGTGACGGGGACGCCGACCGACTCGGTGCTGATGGCGCTGGGCGAGGTGATGGCGGATCATAAGCCCGACCTGATCCTGTCGGGGGTCAATCGCGGCGCCAATCTGGGTGAGGACGTGTTCTATTCCGGGACGGTCGCCGCCGCGATGGAGGGCGCGCTGGCGGGTATCCGCTCGATCGCGCTCAGCCAGCGCTATCCGCATCAGGGCAAGGGCGATGCGGTGTCCTTCGCCACCGCCGAGGCGTGGGGCGAGCGGGTGCTCCGGCCGCTGCTGACCCGTGATTTCGGGCCGCGCACGCTGGTCAACGTCAATTTCCCGCCGGTCGCGTCCGAGGCGGTGAAGGGCATCCGCGCCACCCGCCAGGGCCTGCGCGACTATGGCCGCGCCAGGCTGGAGCGGCGCAGCGATCCGCGCGGCTACGACTATTACTGGCTGGCGCTGGGCCGCCTGCCGCACCAGCCGGGGGACGATACCGATCTGGACGCGATCGCGGACGATCATATCGCGGTCACGCCGCTTCATCTTGATCTGACGCATCAAACATCGCTTGCTATGCTCGACGCGGCATATCGCTGACACAGTGCCTGGGGGGAAACGGGGCGTGGATCGGAGTTTGAGACTATCGGGGGGCGTGGTCGGAATCGGCCTGTTATTGTCGGGCTGCATCCCGAACATGGAGCCGCCGGACGGCCCCGCCCCGCCCGTCGCCCAGCCAGCAGCCCAGCCCACCGCACCGCCCCCTTCCGTGGAGGCTCGCCCGCTGCCGCCGCGCCAGCCTGTTCCGGTCCGCCCGACCGCGACCGTGCCGCCCCATGCGACCGGCACGCGGCCGCCGATCCGGCGATCGGTGCCGGTCCGCCCGGCCGTTCGCCCACCCGTCGCGGCAATGCCGGTCCGGCCCGTGCCGACCCCGGTGCAGGCGCACGCGCCCTCGCCGCCTGCGCCGCGTCCCAGCTGGGAACTCCATCCGGTCACGCCCGACGCGCAGGTGATCGAGGGGTCGACCTATATCGTCAAGCCGGGCGACACGCTGCGCGTCGTGGGCGACCGGACCGGCGCGGGGACCGAGGCGATCGCGCGCGCCAACGGCCTGCCCCCGCCCTATGTGATCCGCACGGGCCAGAAGCTGATCATCCCCGCCGGGCGCTTCCACCTCGTCCGCCCCGGCGAAAGCGGCATCGCGATCGCGCGCGCCTACGGCGTGCCCTGGTCGCGGATCGTCGAGGCCAATGCCTTTGCCGAGCCCTATGTCCTGCGCGCCGGGCAGCGCATCCTGATCCCCGGCAATCCGGTCAGCGCGCCGCTCAGCAGCGCGGCCGAGCGCGCCGCCGCCTTCACCCTGGACGTCGACGACATCCTGACCGGCGGCGAGCCCGCGCTGGCGAGCAACCAGGCCCCCGCCCGGCCCAGCCCGACGCCGCGCCGCGTCCTGCCGCCGACCGCCGTGGTGGCGGCGCCCGCCCGGCTCAGCTCGGGCTTCGCCTGGCCGGTCGAGGGCCGCGTCGTCAAACGCTTCGGCGCGGGGCCCAGCGGCGAGCGCAATGACGGGATCAAGATCGCGGTGCCCGCCGGCACGCCGATCAAGGCGACGGCGGACGGCGTGGTCGCCTATGTCGGTGACGGCATCGCCGCGCTGGGCGGGCTGGTCATCGTCAAGCATGGCGGCGGCTGGACCAGCGTCTATGGCCATGCCTCCAAGCTGCTCGTCCAGCGCGGGCAAAGCGTGAAGCGCGGGCAGACGCTGGCGCTGTCGGGGCAGAGCGGCTTTGCCGAACGGCCCGAGCTGCATTTCGAACTGCGGCGCGGGCGCACCCCGGTCGACCCGCTGAGCCAATTGCCCGGACGCTGACCCCTCTTATCCGAATCCTGAACGCTGCCTAACGGCCGGTTCAGGATTCGGAACGCCACGACCTGTCATAGGTTGAAAACGACATGGGGCCGTTGCCCCCGGGAGTTGGCGTATGAAGAAGATGTTCCGGATGCTGGCCATGATGGGCCTGTCGGTGGCGGGTGTCGCGACCACGACCGCGCTGCCGCTCTCCAACGCGCAGGCCCAGTCCTGGCGCGATGACGGGCCGCGCCGGGATCGCGATCGCGACCGGGCCGAGTGGCGCCGCGACGATCGGCGGGACTGGCGGGACGACCGGCGCGGCGAACGCCGTGGCTGGCGCGACGATCGCGGCTGGCGGGGCGACGACTGGCGCGGCCGTCGCGAGGCGCGCGTCCAGCGCGAGATGGACCGAGCCCGCCGCACCCCCGGCTATGTCGATCCGCGCTCGCAGGGCGACTATACCAATTACAACGGTCGCGGTTATCGCCCCTGCCGCTATGTCCGCCAGAATGGCCGGACGCTCTGTCGCTAAGCCCTTCGTCGGAGGGTGACGAATGCGGATCGGCGGTGTAACGAGTCAGCCCTATGGCATACACGTCCGATCTGCTTCGCACCCTGGATGAACGGGGTTACGTCCACCAGATGACCGATGCCGCCGCGCTGGACAAGCTGGCGGCGTCGGGGGTGGTGCCCGGCTATATCGGTTTCGACCCCACCGCGCCGTCGCTGCACGTGGGCAGCCTGGTGCAGATCATGCTGCTGCGCCGGATGCAGCAGACCGGGCACAAGCCGATCGTGCTGATGGGCGGCGGCACCGGCAAGATCGGCGACCCCAGCTTCAAGGACGAGGCGCGCAAGCTGCTTGGCGAGGACGGGATCAAGGACAATGTCGCCTCGATCAAGCGCATCTTCGAACGCTTCCTGACCTTCGGCGACGGCCCCTCCGATGCGGTGATGGTCGACAATGCCGACTGGCTCGACAAGCTGGAATATATCCCCTTCCTGCGCGAAGTGGGGCAGCATTTCTCGGTCAACCGGATGCTGTCGTTCGATTCCGTGAAGCTGCGGCTCGACCGCGAGCAGTCGCTCAGCTTCCTCGAATTCAACTATATGATCCTCCAGGCGTACGACTTCCGCGAACTGGCGCAGCGTCATGGCTGCCGTCTCCAAATGGGCGGGTCGGACCAGTGGGGCAATATCGTCAACGGCATTGAACTCGCCCGCCGCATGGACGGGACCGAGGTGTTCGGCGTCACCACCCCGCTGATCACCACGGCGGACGGCGGCAAGATGGGCAAGACCATGGCCGGTGCGGTCTGGCTGCACGAGGACCAGCTACCGCACTTCGATTACTGGCAGTTCTGGCGCAACACCGACGACCGTGACGTGGGCCGCTTCCTGCGCCTGTTCACCGACCTGCCGCTGGACGAGATCGCCCGGCTGGAAAAGCTGGAAGGCGCGGAGATCAACGAGGCCAAGAAGATCCTCGCCAACGAAGCCACCGCCATGTGCCGGGGCCGCGCGGCGGCGGACGAAGCGGCGGAGACGGCGCGGCGGACCTTCGAGGAAGGCGCGGCGGGTGCCGCGCTGCCCAGCTTTGCCGTCGCGGGCGGATCGATCACCATTGTCGATGCGCTGATCGGGCTGGGCTTCGCCAAGTCCAAGGGCGAGGCACGCCGCCTGATCGCGGGCGGCGGCGCGCGTGTCGATGGCGAGAAGGTAGCGGACGAGAATGCCGTCATCGCGGTCGGCGGCGAGCCGGTGAAGCTGTCGTCGGGCAAGAAGAACCATGGGCTGCTGACGGCCGGGTGATTCCCCTGGCCTTCGACTTCGGTCAGGCTGAACGGGGGTTGAGGTCCTTAAACCCCTCAACAACCTGTTCCCCGGCGAAGGCCGGGGCCCAGTTTCTACGTCGCCGAAGAAGCGGGATAACAATGCGTGGGAGGCACCTTCCTTCCACCACCAACGACCAGCAACTGGGCCCCGGCCTCCGCCGGGGTATGGGCCCCCTCAACCCCGCCGAACCACCACCGCCCCCGCAATCACCAGCGCGACACCGATGACCTTCCCCAAGGTCACCGGCTCCACCCGCACCCCAAACAGCCCGAAATGGTCGACGATCAGCGCGGCGACCAGCTGGCTGGCGATCGCCGCCGTCAACGCCACCGAAATCCCCAGCCTCGGCGCGGCATAGGCCAGCACCGCCACGAACCCCGCGCCATAGAAGCCGCCCAGCCAGGCCCAGCCCGGCGCCCCCTTCAGCGCCGCCGGACTGGTCCGATCCATTGCCGCCCAGGCGACCGCCAGTACCACCGTTCCGATCAGGAACGAGGTCAGCGCCGCCAGCACGACCGACCCCGACACCTTGGCGAGTTCGGCATTGGTCGGCGGCTGGATGGCAAGGCCGATACCGGCGATCAGGACGAGAATAAGCGGAAAGACAGCAGCCATCCGCGCTCAACGCCAACCAAGCCGCTTCGTTCAGCCCGAGCGCAACAGCGCCACGCCCGCATCCCGCTCGAACAGATAGAGGGCGGTCCGCGCCGCCTGGCCGCGCGGAGCCTCCAGCCCGCCGTCGCGGTCGATCAGCAGCCGCGCATCGTCCTGCGCGCATTGCATCAGGTCGGCCATATTCTCAGGGGTCGCGAGGCGGAATGCCATCTCCCCCGATTGCCGCGTGCCGAGCAGTTCGCCCGCCCCGCGCAGCCGTAGATCCTCCTCGGCGATGCGGAAGCCGTCATTGGTCTCGCGCATCAAGGCCAGCCGCGCGCGCGACGTCTCCGACAGATGCGAACCGCGCAAGAGCAGACAGCGCGACAGCCCCCCGCCCCGCCCGACGCGCCCGCGCAGCTGGTGCAGCTGGGCCAGGCCAAAGCGGTCGGCATGTTCGATCACGATCAGCGTGGCGTTGGGCACGTCCACCCCCACCTCGATCACCGTCGTCGCGACCAGCACGCCCAGCCGCCCGCCCGCGAACGCCTCCATCACGGCGTCCTTCTCGGCGGGCTTCATCTTGCCATGGACAAGGCCGACCCGCTCGCCGAACCGCGCCCGTAAGGACTCGGCGCGCATCTCGGCGGCGGCGAGGTCGGACTTCTCGCTTTCCTCGACCAGCGGGCAAACCCAATAAGCCTGACCGCCATCGGAAAGATGCCGCCCGAGCGCGTTGACCACCTCGTCCAGCCGATCCTCGGACACCACCCGCGTCTCGATCGGCTGGCGACCGGGGGGCATCTCGTCCAGGCGGCTGACATCCATCTCGCCATAATTGGCCAGCGTCAGCGTGCGCGGGATCGGCGTCGCGGTCATCGCCAGCAGATGCGGCGGCGCCTTGCCCTTGGCGGACAGCATCATTCGCTGCGCCACACCGAAGCGGTGCTGTTCGTCCACCACGACCAATGCCAGGTCGCGATAGGTCACGGTTTCCTGGAAGATGGCGTGGGTGCCGACGAGAATGTCGATCTCTCCCGCCGCCAGCGCCATCAGCGTGGCCTCGCGCGCCTTGCCCTTGTCGCGGCCCGTGAGCACGGCGATCTCGACCGGCAGCCCGGCGAGCGTCTTGCGGAGCGTCTCATAATGCTGACGCGCGAGGATTTCGGTCGGGGCCAGCATGGCAGCCTGTGCTCCGGCCTCGACCGCGATCAGCATCGCCATGGCTGCCACCAGCGTCTTGCCCGCGCCCACATCGCCCTGGAGCAGCCGCAGCATCGGCGCGTCCTGCGCCAGATCGCCCTCGATCTCGCGCACCGTCCGGCTCTGCGCGCCGGTCAGCGTGTAGGGCAGCCTGAGCATGTCCCTTAAGCGTCCGTCGCCGTTCAGCGCCCGCCCGCGTCGCTTTCGAGTGTCGGCGCGCACCAGCGTCATCGCCAGCTGGTTCGCGAACACCTCGTCATAGCCCAGCCGCTCGCGCGCCTTCGCATCGGCGGGGTCCGCATGGATGCGGGCGAGCGCCTCCCTCCAGTCGGGCCAGCCGCGCTGCGCCTTCAGCCCCGGCTCGATCCATTCGGGCAGGTCGGGCGAACGCTCCACCGCCTGCGCCGCCAGCGCGCCCAGCCGTCGGGAGGTGATCCCCTCCGACAGCGGATAGATGGCCTCGCGCTCGCGAAACCCCTCGGCGCTGTCGCCCAGGTCGGGATGGACGATCTGCAAATCCTGGCCGTACAGGTCGAGCCGGCCCGACACGACCTTGGTCTCGCCGATCGGCAGCAGCTTCTTCACCCAGCCCGAATTGCCGCCGAAATAGACGAGCGCGACGCTGTTGCCGCGCGCATCCTCCGCGCGCACCCGTGTCGGCCCACGCGGGGAGGAGGAAACGCGGTGCTCCTTCACGGTCAGCGGGATGGCGATCACCCGCCCCGCGTCCGACACCATCAGTTCGTCGCGGGGAAAGCGGTCGATATGCCCGGTCGGCAAATGAAAGGCGACATCGACCACGCGCGCGATGCGCAGGCGTTCGAGCGGCTTGGCGAGGCCGGGCCCGACGCCTTTCAGCGACGTGACCTCGGCGAACAGCGGATTGAGGATATCGGGACGCATGACTAGATGGGTCTGTATAGCCTACCCGCCGCATGTCGCCAGAGCGTGCGGACAATCTCGTCCGATCGGAGCCCCATGGACCACGAAACCCGTATCAAGCGCCTCCGCTTCCGCGCATGGCATCGCGGCACCAAGGAAGCCGATCTGATGATCGGCGGCTTTTTCGACGCGCATCATGAGACGCTGAGCCCGGAAGAGCTCGACTGGTTCGAGGCGCTGCTGGAGGAACAGGATGTCGACATCATGGCCTGGGCCATCGGCACGCAAGCCTGTCCGCCGCAATGGGACGGCCCGGTGATGCAGCGGATGCGCGCGCTGAATTTCGTGCCGATCGCCCGGTAAAACCGTCGCCCCAGCGCAGGCTGGGGCCTTTGGCGGCTATTCTTCCCTTGCCGCACGAGATCCCGGCCTTCGCCGGGATGACGGATGAGGGGGAAATTTTCCGCGACACGCGTTTGGCCCTTTGCTTTCCCCAGCTTCGGAACCCCATGCCCGATATCAAGACGATCCTGACCGCCAAGAGCCCGCTGACCCTGTCGGGCGTTCCGGCGGGGTTCCTGCCGGTGCTGCTGGCCGACCTGTCGCGCGCCGCGACGACCCGTGCGGTCTTCATCTGCGCCGACGAAGCGCAGATGCGCGAACTCGCCTCGACCGCGCCCTATTTCGCGCCCGAGCTGGAAATCTTGCAGATCCCGGCCTGGGACTGCCTGCCCTATGACCGCGCCTCGCCGACCTTGCGGGTCATGGCGGAGCGGATCGCGGGACTGCACCGGCTTCAGGCCAAGCCGAAGACGCCGCAGCTGGTGCTGACCACCGCCAATGCCGCGACCCAGCGGGTGCTGACGCCGTTCCGCATCCGCCAGCTGGTCGCGCGCCTGGCCCCCGGCGAGCGGATCGGCCTGGAAAGGCTGTCCGCGCTGCTCCAGGCGAACGGCTATGTCCGCACCGAGACGGTCCACGACCAGGGCGAGTTCGCGGTGCGCGGCGGGCTGGTCGACCTGTTCCCCAGCGGCGAGGAACAGGCTTTGCGGCTCGACTTCTTCGGCGACGAAATCGAGAGCGTCCGCACCTTCGACCCCGCCGACCAGCGGACCACGGGGCGGATCGAGGGCTTCACCCTGCTCCCCGCGTCGGAAGCCCTGCTGGACGAGGAATCGATCAAGCGCTTCCGCACCCGCTACCGCGAAACCTTCGGCGCGACCGCGACCGGCGACCCGCTCTATCAGGCGGTGTCCGAGGGACGGCGCATGGCGGGGATGGAGCATTGGCTGCCGCTGTTCGAGGAGAAGCTGTCGACGCTGTTCGACCATCTCGGCGACGGCGCGGTCATCGTGCGCGACAATGGCGTCGCGGCGGCGGCGAGCGGCCGCTTCGACGCGATCGCCGACTATTACGAGAACCGCAAGCGCGCAGAAGCCGCGCAACCGGGCAGCTTCCGGCCGCTCCCCGCCAAGGCGCTCTATCTGGCGCCCAAGGAATGGGAGGCTGGGCTGGAGGCGGCGACCGCGCACCTCGTTTCGCCCTTCCACGAGCCCGAAAGCGCCACCGTCCTCGATTTCGAGGTGGACGGCGCGCGCGACTTCGCCCCCGAACGCGCGGCCCATGCCAATATCTATGAGGCGGTGGTCGATCATGTCGAGGCGCTGCGCAAGGAAGGCCGCAAGCCCGTCCTCGCCAGCTATTCCAACGGCGCGCGCGAACGGCTCGGCAGCCTGTTGAAGGACCATGGGCTGAAGGGCGCCAAGGCCGCCGAGACATGGCAGGAAGCGCTGGGCATCGCCGATACCACGAAGAGCTTCGGCGTCGCGCTGGTCGTCCTGCCGCTCGACCA
Source organism: Sphingomonas sp. NCPPB 2930 (assembly GCF_042867205.1). Lineage (NCBI taxonomy): Bacteria > Pseudomonadati > Pseudomonadota > Alphaproteobacteria > Sphingomonadales > Sphingomonadaceae > Sphingomonas > Sphingomonas sp. NCPPB 2930. The sequence continues at coordinate 219,054 of NZ_JBHZQU010000005.1, forward strand.
TGGCTTTACCGCACCGGGCATTGCGGTGCTGACCGAGCAGGACATGCTGGGCGACCGGCTGGTCCGGCGGCAGAAAAGGCGCAAGTCGGCCGATGCCTTCCTGGCGGAGCTGGCGACGCTGTCGCCCGGCGATCTGGTGGTGCATTCGGACCATGGCATCGGCCGCTATGAGGGGCTGACCTCGATCCCAGTCGGCAAGAGCCCGCATGACTGTGTCGCGCTCTCCTATGCGGGCGGCGACAAGCTGTACGTGCCGGTCGAAAATCTCGAAGTCCTGACCCGCTACGGCTCGGGCGAGGACGGCGCGACGCTGGACCGTCTGGGAGGCGAGGCGTGGCAGCGGCGCAAGTCGAAGATGAAGGAGCGCATCCGCGAGATCGCGGGTGAGCTGATCGCCACCGCCGCCGAACGCGCGCTGCGCCCCGGCGAGGTGGCCGAGCCCGACAGCGCGGGCTATCCGGCGTTCGTTGACCGTTTCCCCTATGAGGAAACCGACGATCAGGACCGGGCGATCGACGATGTGCTGGGCGACCTGACCGCAGGCAAGCCGATGGACCGGTTGATCGTCGGCGATGTCGGCTTCGGCAAGACCGAGGTCGCGCTGCGTGCCGCCTTCGTCGCTGCGATGGCGGGGATGCAGGTGGCGGTGGTCTGTCCCACCACGCTGCTCGCGCGCCAGCATTACAACAACTTCGTCGCGCGGTTCGAGGGCTTTCCGATCAAGATCGGCCGCCTCTCCCGCCTGGTCACCGCGACCGAGGCGAAGAAGGTCAAGGACGGTGCGGCGTCGGGCGATATCGACATCGTCGTCGGCACCCATGCGCTGCTGGCCAAGAATGTCGAGTTCAAGCGGCTCGGCCTCGTCATCGTGGACGAGGAACAGCGGTTCGGCGTGACGCACAAGGAACGGCTGAAGGCGCTGAAGGCCGATGTGCATATGCTGACGCTGACCGCCACGCCGATCCCGCGCACGCTGCAAATGGCGATGTCGGGCCTGCGCGAGCTGTCGGTGATCCAGACGCCGCCGGTCGACCGGCTTGCGGTGCGGACCTATGTCATGCCCTGGGACCCGGTGGTGCTGCGCGAGGCACTGCTGCGCGAACATTATCGCGGCGGGCAGAGCTTCCTCGTCACCCCGCGCGTCGCCGACCTGCCGGATATTGAAGAGTACCTCCGCAAGGAAGTGCCCGAGGTCCGCTATGTCGTCGCGCACGGCCAGATGTCGCCGACCGAAGTCGAGGAGCGCATGTCGGCCTTTTACGACCGCAAGTTCGAGGTGCTGGTCTCGACCACCATCATCGAAAGCGGCATCGACATTCCGTCCGCCAACACGATGATCGTCAACCGCGCCGACCGCTTCGGCCTCGCCCAGCTCTACCAGCTGCGCGGGCGCGTCGGCCGGTCGAAGACGCGCGCCTATGCCTATATGGTCACGCCGCCCGAACGGATGATGACCGAGGCGGCGGAGAAAAGGTTGAAGGTGCTGTCCGACCTAGACTCGCTGGGTGCGGGCTTCCAGCTGGCCAGCCACGACCTCGACATTCGCGGCGCCGGCAATCTGCTCGGCGACGAACAGTCGGGGCATATCAAGGAGGTGGGCTACGAACTTTATCAGTCGATGCTCGAAGAGGCGATCCTGGAGGCCAAGGCGGGCGGCGCGTTCGAGAAGAAGCGCGACTTCTCGCCCCAGATCACCGTCGATGCGGCGATCCTGATCCCGGAGGACTATGTCCCCGATCTCGACCTGCGCATGGGGCTGTATCGCCGCCTCAACGACCTGGAAAAGCACAGGGAAGTCGAGGAATTCGCCGCCGAGATGATCGACCGCTTCGGCCCGCTGCCCGAGGCGACCGACAATCTGATCCAGGTCATCAAGATCAAGCTGAACGCCAAAACGGCCTGCATCGCCAAGATGGACGTCGGCCCGCGCGGGGTGCTGATCAGCTTCCACGACAATCGTCCGCCCAATGTCGACGGTCTGTTCGCCTATGTCGAGCGGCTGGGCGACCTCGCCAAGCTGCGCCCCGACGGCAAGCTGGTCCTCAACCGCGCCTGGCCCGATGCCAAGGCCCGGCTGCACGGCGCGCTGCAACTGTCGAAGGGATTGGCGAAGGCGGCGGGGTAAATCGTCGCCCCCAGCGCAGGCTGGGGCCTCTCGCGATCGTCGGACCTCGTCGGGAAAGGCCCCAGCCTGCGCTGGGGCGACAGCATGTGCCTAGCTGCTGTGATCGGCGACGATCTTCCAGCCGTTGGCGCGGTGCTCGAAGACCAGGGTGGTCATCCCGCTCTCGTCCTTGGCGCCCCCCGTCAGCATCCAGCGCGCGAACAGGATGCGCCGCTCGCCGATCCGCTTGCATTCGAGAAAGGCGAAGCGCAGCTGTCCCCGGCTGTTGCCGCCGCCTGCGAAGCTCTTGCGGTAATTGTCGGCGATCGCGGCTTTTCCGCGGATCAGCCCCTTGCTGCCGACGAAAACCGCATCGGGGGCATAGATCGCCATGAAGCGGTCCAAATCGCCCGCATTCCATCCCGCCGCGCTCGCCAGCATCGTCGCGCGGATCGCCGCTTCCGCCGGATCGACGGCGGGGGCCGCCGCATGGGCGGTCATCGGGGCCAGCGCGACCGCCGCCATCACCATCACTTCGCGCATTCCATCTCCTCCTCGACCATCGCGACCAGATCGGGCCCGTCGAGCGGCGCGGCGCGCAGGAAACCCTGATAGGTCTCGCAGCCCAGACGGCCGAGCAGCTGCGCCTGCTCATGCGTCTCGACCCCCTCGGCGATGATGCCCATGCCCAGTTGCGTCGCGATCCCGATGACCCCGCGCACCACGACCCGGTCATGCTGCGATCCGTCGACCTCCGCCACCAGCGCGCGGTCGAGCTTCAGATAGTCGATCGGCAGGCTGGTCAGATAGGCGAGGCTGGAATAGCCGGTCCCGAAATCGTCGATCGCCACCCGGACGCCCGCCGCGCGCAGCGTGTCGAGCACGACCGCCGCACGGTCGAGCTCGCTGATCAGCCCCGTCTCGGTGATCTCCACTGTCAGCCGGTCGAGCGGAAAGCCGCTTGCCGCCACCCGGTCGAGGAACAGCCGGGCGAAGCCCGAGCGGCCGACATCGGCGGCGGTGATGTTGATCGACAGGCGCAGCTTGGCCAGCGGCGCGGGCCAGCATGCCGCGCGCTGCAACGCGATCTGCTGGATATGGTCGGACAGCGCCAGCCCCAGATCGGCGCGCTCGGCCGCCGCGAACAGGGGATCGGCCCCCAGCGGCCCCAGCGTCGGATGCCGCCAGCGCGCCAGGGCCTCGACGCCGGTGATCCGTCCGGTGGCGATCGCGACCTGCGGCTGGAAGACGATGTCGATCTCCCCCCGCTCGATGGCATGGTGCAGATCGGCACCCAGCACGTCGAGCGGCGCGGCATCGCCCGGATGGGCAAAGCGCAGCATCGCCCCGTCGCTCGCCCGCGCCTTGCGCAACGCCTCGCCCGCGCGGGTCAGCAGCATGCCGGGGTCTTCGCCGGGGCGATGCTCGGCCAGGCCCAGCCGCACGCCCAGCCGGATCGGCACCGCCCCCGCCTGGAACGGCAGCGCGAGCAGCGCCTCCAGCGTCTCGGCGATGGCGCGCCCCTCGCCCGGTGGCGCGATGCCCGCCATGACGAACTCGGCACCGCCCGACCGCGCGACGATCGCCCCGTCGCCAAAGGCCTCGGCCGCCGCCGCCTGGATTCGCGCCTCCACCCCGCGCAGCAGCATGTTGCCCGCCGGACGCCCATGCGCGGCATTGACCAGGTCCAGCCGCGACAGCGATATGACGATCGCGACGCAAGGATGACCGCGACCGATGGTGTCGGCGATCCAGCGATGGATCTCCCCCACCTCGCCATCGGCATGGCTTCGCCGCCGCCGCACGTCGAGCGTGCGCCGCGCGTGCCGATCCGCCATCTTCAGCGCGGCGCGGATCATCGCGTCGTCGGCCCCTGACGTCAGGATATGGGTCGCCCCCGCGGCCAAGAAGGCATCGAGCGTCATGCCGTCGCCATCGGGAACCGCGACCAGCATCGCCGCCCCCGTCGCCGCGACCACCGCGCCGAGCGCCTGCGCCGCGCGCAGTCCGGCATCCTCGTTCCACCGCGCGTCGATCAGTGCGATGCGCGCCTCGCTCGTCAGGAAGGACCCAATCAACGTGTCGCCGCCGGGCGGATCGCCGTCGCGCGGCGCCATCGACCAGATCGCCCAGCCCGCGCGGATCACCGCCTCGTCCAGCGTGGGCATGGCTTTGCCGGATGCCGGGTCGCCGGGGTGGAACGAAAGCGCAAAGACCGCCGTTCCCCCCATGTGGGCGTTAAATCCGAATTCATCCTGCGTCATGAACGCATCCTATCCCCCGGCATCGGCATCACCAACGCCTATCCGTCTTGTCGACGTCCCGTCATGGGTCTAGCGATATGACCATGGGTTGCGCCTCCGCCTCACCCGGTGGGTCCTCGCGTGGGTCCCTTGTCGACCAGCATGGCCGGACCATCCGCTATCTGCGGATTTCGGTCACCGACCGGTGCGACCTGCGCTGCCGCTACTGCATGGCCGAGCAGATGACCTTCCTGCCGCGCGCCAAGCTGCTGACCCTGGACGAAATCGCGATCATCGCCGAGCGGTTCATCGCGCGCGGCGTGACCCGGATCCGTCTGTCGGGCGGCGAGCCGCTGGTCCGGCGCGACGTCGCCGATCTGGTCCGGCGGCTGGGCAGCCATGTCGGGCAGGGCCTGGACGAACTGACCATGACCACCAACGGCACCCGGCTGGCGGACCATGCCGGGGCGCTGGTCGATGCGGGCGTGCGGCGAATCAATGTCAGCCTGGACAGCCGCGATCCCGAACGCTTCCGCTACATCACCCGGCACGGCGACGTGGCGCAGGTGATCCATGGCATCCTGTCCGCGCGCGACGCCGGGCTGTCGGTCAAAATCAACATGGTCGCGCTCAAGGGGCTGAACGACGACGAGATCGGGGCGATGCTCGCCTGGTGCGTGGCCGAGGGCCTCGACCTGTCCTTGATCGAGACGATGCCGCTCGGCGCGATCGACGAGGATCGGGTCGACCGCTTCCTGCCGCTGACCGAAATATTCGACCGGCTGTCCTCGCAATTCCCGCTCGTGCGCGCCGGGCATCGGACCGGAGGCCCCGCGCGATATTGGCAGGTCGAGGGCACCGGCACGCGACTGGGCCTCATCTCCCCGCTCACCGCCAATTTTTGCGACGGTTGCAACCGGGTGAGGCTGACGACCGAGGGCAAGCTGTATATGTGTCTGGGCCATGAGGATCAGGTGGATTTGAAGGCGGCCCTGCGCGAGGGCGGGCTGCGCGCGCTGGACGAGGCGATCGATGCGGGTCTGGCGGCCAAGCCCGCGCGGCACGATTTCCGGATCGAGGCGGGATCGGCCCCGGCGGTGTCGCGTCATATGAGCGTGACCGGCGGATGACGCTTCCCGTCCGGCGGGCGCTGGTCGCCTCGCCCACCGCCCCGGCCCAAGCCGCGGTCGCCGACCTGCAGAACAGCGCCGACTGGGTCGATTTCGACGAAGCCGATTATGTCATCGCACTCGGCGGCGACGGCTTCATGCTCCAGACGCTGCATCGGATGCTCGAGCGGCGGCGTGGCCCGGTGCCGGTGTTCGGCATGAACCTGGGCACGGTCGGCTTCCTGATGAACGAGTGGCGCGGCTATGGGCTGGAGGACCGGCTGTCCCGCGCCAAGCCGTTCCGCGTCACCCCGCTGAAGATGACCGCGACCGGGATCGACGGCCGCGTCCACACGCTGCCCGCGATCAACGAGGTGTCGCTGCTCCGCGAGACGCGCCAGACCGCCAAGCTGGAGGTCATAGTCAATGGCCGCATCGTCCTGCCCGAACTGGCCTGCGACGGCATCCTGGCCGCCACTCCGGCGGGGTCGACCGCCTATAATTTCTCGGCGCAAGGGCCCATCCTGCCGCTCGGCTCCGCGCTGATCGCGCTGACCCCGATCAGCCCTTTCCGTCCCCGGCGCTGGCGCGGGGCGATCCTGCCCGACAAGGCGCGCATCTCGATCCGCGTGCTCGATCCCGGCAAGCGCCCCGTGTCGGCGGTGGCCGACCAGCGCGAGGTGCGCGACGTGGCGCAGGTCGATATCTGCATGGACCGCTCGCGCGAGCTGACGCTGATGTTCGATCCCGAACACGCATTGGACGACCGCATCACGATGGAGCAGTTCGTCGCCTGACCGGCGACGGGGGGAGCAGTTCGTCGCCTGACCCGCATTTTATCCACAGCTTTGACGGCCGGGCTTACGCGAAACCGTCAAAAAAGGGGTTGCGGCTTTTTTCGAGCCCTTTATAGGACCCCTCCACAGCGCCGGAACATTCCCTGATAGCTCAGCGGTAGAGCTCTCGACTGTTAATCGAGCGGCCGTAGGTTCGAATCCTACTCAGGGAGCCACCGGCGCTGTCTTTCCCCAGACAGCGCCAGCATGACGGATCAGCCGTCGATCACGTGCGGAACGAACCGCGCCGTGTTCGAGGTGATCAGCCCGTCCTCGCGGATGCCCATCCCGACCGCCGCGCCGTCGACCACCCAGCTCCCCAGGACCGGAAAACATCCCGGCGCCGTCTCCGGCAGGCGATAGAGCGACTGGTACACATAGCCTTCCTCGCCATATTCGCCCTTCGTCTCGGCGATGATGTCGCCCGCGCGGCGGATCGAGACATTGGCGCCTTCGCGCGACAGGAGCGGCTTGGCCACCGCATCGCCGTCGGGGATCGTGAAGCTGGCGGGCAGCAGGTTGGGATGGCCCGGAAACAGGTCCCATAGCACCGGCAGGATCGCCTTGTTCGACCAGATCATCTTCCAGATCGGTTCGATCCATAGCGTGTCGCCGCGCGCCAGATTGTCGAGCAGATGCGGCGCGAAGTCCTCATGGACCAGCCATTCCCACGGATAGAGCTTGAACAGCGCCTCGATCCGCATGTCCCCTTCGTCGACGAAACAATGGTCGTCATGGTGCCAGCCGATCCGCTCCATCAGGATCGGCACGGTCGTAATCCCCGCCGCCTCGGCGGTATCGCGCAGATAGGCCGCCGTGATCGCATCCTCGCCCGCCAGATCGGCGATATGCGCGACGTGCAGCGTGGCGGGCAGATCGGGGGCGATCTCCGCCCAGCGCGCGACCAGCGCTTCGTGCAGGCTGTTGAACTGGTCCAGCCGGGGGAAGCATTCCTCCTTCCACGCCCATTGCACCACCGCCGCCTCCAGCAGCGAGGTCGGCGTGTCGCAGTTGAACTCGAACAATTTGGGAGCGTCCTGCCCGTCGAAGCCCAGGTCGAACCGGCCGAAGTTCAGGCCCGGCGGCTCGGCGTCCCAGGCTTCGCGGATCGGATCGTGGAACACCGGCGGAATGCCGAAGCGCGAGAGCAGGGCGGGCTCGCTGACCACCGCTTCGCCCGCCGCCAGGAACAGCCGATAGAGTTCGGTCGTCGCCGCCTCGATCCGGTCGATCTGCGCGCGGGCGAAGCGGTAACAGGCACTCTCGTCCCAATAGGGGCGCTCCCTGCCCTCGTGCCAGATCAGGCCGAGCGCCTCGACCTTGGCCTGCCAGTCGGGACGCGGCGTCAGGCTCTGGCGGATCATGCGTGGATGCTGCCGAAACGGCTGGCCGAGGATCCGAACCCGCCCCGGCTGATCGCTGCCGCGCGGGTCATCGCGCTGCCCGCCGGGGCCGTCACATAGCGGCCGCCGGGCGCGGCGCGGAAGCTGCCGCCCGTCGCGCGCTCGCCATAATAGGGAATGGAGCGGCCGCGGCCCAGAAAATACCAGAAAGCGCCGCTCCCGCCGCCCACGCGGTGCTGGCGGCATCGATCGTCGGGAAGGCGCGTGCCCTGCGCATCGGTGCAGATGGCGGTGTCGTTATCGGCGGTCCAATTGTCGTCCGCCTTGGACCGATTGCACCCGCTGGCCAACAGAATCGCCGCAAGCGCCGTCGTATATCTCAGATCGAAAGCCATGAATTCCCTCCCTGCCGCCATCATGGGCCAGCAGAGCCGGTCTTGGCTAGCGCTACCGCGAGCGCGTCGGCGCGAATGCGGTGGCGGCGACCGTCCTGGCCGCCGCCCTCCCATCGATCAGCGGCAACGGACCTTGCCGCGATCGATCGACCGCCCGAGCAGCGCGCCGCCGCCCGCGCCAAGCAGCGTGCCCAGCGTGCCGCCGCCGATGACATTGCCCAGCACACCGCCGCCGACCGCGCCGATGACCAGCCCGGTGGTGCCGTCATTGCGCTTGCAATAGGTGCGCCCATCGCGACCCCGGAAGATCTGGTCGTCGCGGGTCAGGCGACGTTCGCGGTGATTGCCGCGACGATAGTCGCGCGACGCATCCCAGTCGTCGCGGTCGCCATGCCAGCGATAATCGCGTTCCTGCGCGACGGCGGGCGTGGCGGCGATGGGGGCGGCAACGGTAACGACGGCCAGAGCGGCGAGCATGGCTTTCACGGCAGGTCTCCTTATCCTCGAGCCCGCACAACGCACATCAACGTCACCCGTTCAATTCGGCCCGTCCCGGGCGGAGGCTGGCATCGATCCGCACGCTGGGGCATTGAGGAAGGATGCGCCAAGCCACCACGATATTGACCGTCGACACCCATGGCCAGGGCCTGACCGACATCACGCGGAGCGTCACCGCCTGGGTTCGCGAGCAGGCCATGGACGAGGGGCTGCTGACTCTGTTCTGCCGCCACACCTCGGCCTCGCTCATCATCCAGGAAAATGCCGCGCCGGAGGTCCGGACCGACATCCTCGCCTATTTCGCGCGCATCGCGCCCGAGGACCGGCATGCCTATGCCCATGACGACGAAGGGCCCGACGACATGCCCGCGCACCTGCGCGCCATCCTGACCGGGGTGCATCTGTCGGTGCCGCTGATCGGTGGGCGGCTGGCGCTGGGGACGTGGCAGGGCATTTATCTGTTCGAACATCGCCGTGCGCCCCATCGTCGGCAAATCGCGATCCATATGGCCGGTCTGTGACGCACAATTCATCGCGGGAGCCAAACCGTTCATCGACCGTTCTGCCGGGATAGGGTAAACCGATTCCAGCTACAGGGCTGTTGCCGTCCGGCCCGGTCGTGCGGCAAGGAAAGGAAGAAGTGTCCATGCAATTCGGTCGGAAGATCGCGCTCGCGCTGGTCGGCGCCAGCACCCTGATGGTCGCGGGATGCGCGACCGAAACCACTTACCGCCCGGCGACGGGAACGGGCTTCTACCGCACCGGCTATTCCGATCAGCAGCTGGAACCCGGCCGCTTCATCGTCAGCTTCGCGGGCAACACGGTGACGTCGCGCGACACGGTCGAGCGTTATCTGCTGTTCCGCGCCGCCGAGCTGACGCTGGCCAATGGCTATGACTATTTCGTGATGGCCGACCGCGACACGCAGCTGCGGTCGCGCACCTATTCGACCCCCGGCGCGTTCGGGCCGGGCTTTGGCGGCTGGGGCGGCGGCTGGTGGGGTCCGTCGTGGCGCTATTATGGCCGCGGCTTCGGTTGGCGCAGCTGGGACCCGTTCTGGGGTGATCCCTTCTTCGGCAACAACATGGATATCAACACCATCGACCGCTATGAAGCGACCGCCGAGGTCGTGATGCGCAAGGGGCCGATCCCGCGCGACAATCTGCGCGCCTTCGATGCGCGCGCGATCGTCAACACGATCGGGCCGACGGTGGTGATGCCCAAGTAAGACTGGTCGATCGCGACCGAATGGGGCGGCTGCCTGCCGGGCGGCCGCCCTTTTTTGTGCCTTGGGGACGCCCGCCCGCCAGCCCGACGAATGCGGGTTTCGATCGAGGCAGCCCCCAGCCTGCGCGGGGTGTTTGATCCCGCAGTGTGGTGGTACGTTTGAGCATCATGCATGGCGGGAGGAGCTATGGGGCAGGTTCTACACGGGAGCGCCCGCACGACTGAGGCAGTCCGTCGAGCGATACAGCGGAGTGAAGAGAGCGTAAGGGCTCTGGCCCGACGACACGGCATCAGCCCGACCACCGTCCAGAAGTGGCGCAAGCGGGCGAGCGTCAGCGATGCCCCGATGGGGCCGAAGGCCATTCATTCCACCGTGCTGACGCCGGACGAGGAAGCGATGATTGTGGCGTTCCGGCGTCACACGCTGCTGCCGTTAGCCTGCCCCCGCGTAGGCGGGGGACTGCCTCTACGGCCTCCAGCCGACGATCCCACATCTAACCCGTTCCGCGCTACACCGCTGCCTGCAGCGGCATGGAATCAGCTGGCTGCCCGAGATGGACGGTGACAAGCCAGCCAGACAGAAGTTCAAGGCCTACCCGATCGGCTACTTCCACATCGACATCGCCGAGGTCCGCACCGAGGAAGGCAAGCTCTACCTGTTCGTCGCGATCGACCGGACATCGAAGATTGCTTTTGCCAGGCTCCGGGACAAGGCCAACGTCGCCGCTGCCGTCGCCTTCCTCGACGAACTGGTCGATGCAGTGCCCTATGATATCCACACTGTGCTGACCGACAACGGCATCCAGTTCGCCGATCTGCCGAAGAACCGGGACGGACCCACGGCACGCCTGCGCGGTCACCCCTTCGATCGCGCCTGCTGGCGGCATGAGATCGAGCACCGGCTCACCAAGCCGAACCATCCCTGGACCAACGGCCAGGTCGAACGAATGAACCGGACCATCAAGGACGCAACGGTCAAACGCTATCACTACGACAGCCATGACCAGCTTCGACAGCACCTCCAGCTATTCATTGACGCCTACAACCATGCCCGTCGGCTGAAGACGCTCCGTGGCCTCACACCCTACGAATATGTCGCACGCATCTGGACAGAAGACCCGGACCGATTCAAAATCAATCCGTACCGCCACTCCCCGGGACTAAACACCTAGGGTGACGAGGTATGAAAAAAGGCGGCGGACCGAAGCCCGCCGCCCCTCTTTTCATTCGGCGGGAGGACGGATCAGACCGTCACCGCGCCGTGGCAATGCTTGTACTTCAGCCCCGAGCCGCAGGGGCACGGCGCGTTGCGGTTCACGCGGCCTTCCCACTGGGCCGGGTCGGTGCCCAGGTCCATGCCCTCGGGCTGCGGGATTTGCATCGGCGGCATTTGCGGCTGGATCAGGCCGCGCGCGGCGGCGTCCCAGTCGTTGCTATTGTCCTCGCCGGTGAACGGATCGAAGTGCGAGGTGATGAAGTCGGGTAGCTCGGGGAGTTCGGGCGGCGCCTGAATCTGGAACTGGGCATAGGCGATGGTGCGCGTCACATCCTCGCGGATATTGTCGAGCATCCGCTGGAACAGCGAAAACGCCTCGTGCTTATATTCGTTGATCGGCGTCTTCTGCGCATAGGCGCGCAGGTGGACGACCTGGCGCAGCGCGTCGAGCGTCGCCAGATGCTCCTTCCAGTGATGGTCGAGATTCTGGAGCAGGATCGACTTCTCGACACTGGTCCAGGTCTCGGGCTCCAGCTCCTTGGCCTTGGCCTCGACCATCGCGTCCGCCTCGGCGGTCACGCGCTCCAGCACGATCTCGGGGTCGATCGCTTCCTCGGCCAGCCAGGCGTCGATCGGCGGCTCCATGTTGAGCAGGTCCTTGAGCTGCTGCTTCATGCCAGCGACGTCCCATTGCTCGGGATAGCTGTTGGGCGGGCAGGCGGTGCCGACGATCGCGTTCACCGTCTCGGCGCGCATGTCGGCCACGACCTCGCCCACCGTTTCGGCATCCATGATGTCGGCGCGCTGCTCATAGATGACCTTGCGCTGGTCGTTCATCACGTCGTCATATTCGACGACCTGCTTGCGGATGTCGTAGTTGCGCGCCTCGACCTTCTTCTGCGCGGTCTCGATCGCCTTGGACAGCCACTTGCTGCCGATCGCCTCGCCATCCTCGATATTGCTGCGCATCATCTTGGCGAACAGCGTGTCGGGGCCGAAGATGCGGAGCAGATCGTCGTCCAGGCTGAGATAGAAGCGCGACAGGCCCGGATCGCCCTGGCGACCCGAACGGCCGCGCAGCTGGTTGTCGATGCGGCGGCTCTCGTGCCGCTCGGTGCCGAGCACGAACAGGCCGCCCGCCTCCAGCACCTTCTGCTTCTCCTCGGCGATCTCGGCGCGGATGCGGGTCGCGGCGGCGTCATAGTCCGGCGTGCCCTCGACCAGATCGGGATGCTCGTCGAGCATCCGGAATTCGAGGTTGCCGCCCAGCTGGATGTCGGTGCCGCGACCCGCCATGTTGGTCGCGATCGTCACCGCGCCCAGCCGGCCCGCCTGCGCCACGATATGCGCCTCCATCTCGTGATAGCGCGCGTTCAGCACCTTGTGGGGCACGCCCTCCTGCACCAGAAACTCGCTGAGCAGTTCGGACTTCTCGATCGAGACGGTGCCGACCAGCACCGGCTGGCCCTTGGCGGCGTGGTCGCGGATCTTCTTGGCGATCGCCAGGAACTTGTCCTGGGTGTTCTTGTAGAACTCGTCCTCCTCGTCGACGCGCGCGATCGGCAGGTTCGTCGGGATGGTGACGACGTTGATCTTGTAGATGTCGTAGAATTCGCCCGCTTCGGTCGCGGCGGTGCCGGTCATGCCCGAAATCTTCGGGTACATGCGGAAATAATTCTGGAAGGTGATCGAGGCCATGGTCTGGTTCTCGGGCTCGATATTGACGCCCTCCTTGGCCTCGACCGCTTGGTGAAGCCCCTCCGACCAGCGGCGCCCGTCCATCATGCGGCCGGTGAACTCGTCGATGATGACGACCTTGCCGTCCTTCACTATGTAATCGGTGTCGCGCTTGAACATCATGTTCGCGCGCAGCGCCTGATTCAGATGGTGGACGACCTGGGTATTCTCGAAGTCGTAGAGATTCTCGCCCTGGAGCAGCCCGGCGGCCTCCAGCAGACGCTCGGCGCGCTCGGTGCCGTCCTCGGTCAGGATGATCGACTTCTGCTTCTCGTCCTTCTCGTAATCGTCGGCCGTCAGCTGCTTCACGATCGCATCGACGCCGATATACAGCTCGGACTTGTCGTCGGTCGGGCCCGAGATGATCAGCGGGGTGCGCGCCTCATCGATCAGGATCGAGTCGACCTCGTCGACGATCGCATAGTTGAAGGGGCGCTGCACCATCGAGGAGCGCTCATACTTCATATTGTCGCGCAGATAGTCGAAGCCGAACTCGTTGTTCGTGCCATAGGTGATGTCGGCGTCATAGGCCGCGCGGCGCTGGCCGTCGTCGAGGTTCGGGATGATGGTCCCGGTGGTCAGGCCGAGGAAATTGTAGACGCGGCCCATCGTCGCGGCGTCGCGGCTGGCGAGGTAATCGTTGACGGTGACGACGTGCACGCCCTTGCCGGGCAGCGCGTTCAGATAGGTGGCGAGCGTGGCGACCAGCGTCTTGCCCTCGCCCGTGCGCATCTCGGCGATCTCGCCGCGATGCAGGACGATGCCGCCGATCATCTGCACGTCATAGTGACGCTGGCCCAGCACGCGCTTCGCCGCCTCGCGCACGGTCGCGAACGCCTCGGGCAGCAGGCTGTCGAGCGTCGCGCCCTGATCGAGCTGTTCGCGGAACTTCACCGTCTGCGCGGCGAGCTGCGCGTCGGTCATCGCCTCCATTTCGGGCTCGAACGCCGCGATCTTGGCGAGGGTCGGCTTGAGCGACTTGACGTAGCGGTCGTTGGACGAACCGAACAGGGACTTGGCGAGGCCGCCGAACATAAGCGATTTCCTGACTGAAATATCGTGAGATGGGCGCGCCGCCGCCGGGAGGCCGGGCGCGCGCGACTGCAATGGCAAGGAGGGGGGTCGGCCGGGGCCGACGCCGGGGCTATTCGCGCCGACGGCCCATGAAGATCGCGGCGACCGGCCGCGGCGCGGTCGCCCGGAACAGCGCAAGCGGCTGAGCACTGGCGACCAGCGTGGCCAGCGCCTGCACCGGCCGGGTCGCGGCGCGCGCGACGGCGGCCTGCTTGGCGGCCGCCACGATGCTGCATTCGGCCACGACGCCCCGCGCCTCCTGCCCACGCGCACTCGCGCCCACGCCGGTCAGCGCGGACAAAAGGGCGGAAAGGAGCAGAAGCAGGTTCATGCGAGGCTTGTCTTAGGCAGATACGCGCGGCGCGTCCATCCGTTGCATGGTCCGGCAAGCCTCGACAGTCATCGCACGTCCGTCGGCAGGCTTGGCAGTTCCCAGCGGACCTTGAAACCACGATAGATGCCGCGCACCGCCTGCCCCTTGTCATCGCGGGCGGGTTGAAACCGGACATGGCCCACGACCATGGCGCAGGTCGCTTCGTCGAGCACCGCATGACCGCTGCTTTCCAGAACCTCGCATCGGGTCGGGCGCCCGTCCGGATCGACCAGGACCGCAAGGCTCGAACGCCCCTCCCACCCCTGACGCATCGCCTCATCCGGATAGGAATCGGGTCCGAAAGCGGCGGCCGGATTGCCCAGGATGCGCGGCGGGACGGCCGGAACCGGAAGATCGCGGGGCAAGCTCCCCAGACCGCCTTGCCGGCTGCGTTCATAAGCCCATTCGATCGAGAACGACGTCAGGACGAACAACAATAGGGCAAGCACGCCGACCAGCGCCAGCACGCCATTTCGCAGCCCGCGCCCTGCACCCCACATATCGCCCGTCCCCTGATCCCGACGATCGCCATCAAAGCCGCCGCCCCGATCCGGGTCAAGCCGATGGAAGCGCTTGCCCCTGCCCCCCGCTCGGTTATGTAGCTGGCCCCCATGAGCACCGCCACCTCGCCCCTCGCCCAGCCCTTCCCCGCCCTGCCCGCGATCGACGGCGTGACGCTGCGCGTCGCCCGCGCGCGGTACAAGAATTGGGACCGTTGCGACCTGACCTTCGTGACGCTGCCCGAGGGGACCAGCGTGGCGGGCGTGCTGACCACCAGCAAATGCCCCAGCCCGGAAGTCGAATGGTGCCGCAAGGCGCTGGTGCTGGGCCAGGCCCGCGCGCTGGTCGTCAATGCTGGCAATTCCAACGCCTTTACCGGCCATCGGGGCCGCGCCGCCGTCGAGGCGATCGCCGCGCGCACCGCCGCCGCGATGGAGTGCCAGCCCTCGGACGTGTTCGTCGCCTCGACCGGCGTGATCGGCGTGCCGCTGCCCATCGACAAGGCCGAGGCGGGCCTGGACGCCGCCTTCACCGCCGCGCCCTGCGGGTGGGAGGATGCCGCCGCGACGATCATGACCACCGACACCTTCGCCAAGGGCGCGACGACCACCGCCATGGTCGATGGCCGCACGGTGACGCTGGCGGGGATCATCAAGGGATCGGGCATGATCGCGCCCGACATGGCGACGATGCTGGGCTTCATCTTCACCGACGCCGCGGTCGAACCCGAATTCCTGCAACGCGCGCTAAACGCCGCCAATGGCCGCAGCTTTTCGTGCATCACGGTCGATGGCGATACCTCGACCAGCGACACGGTGCTGGCCTTCGCCACGGGCAAGGCGGGCAATGCGCCGCTGGCCGATGACGACAGCGACGGCGCGGACGCCTTCCGCGCGGCGCTGGCCGATCTGTGCCACCAGCTCGCGCTGCTGGTCGTGCGCGACGGCGAGGGCGCGAGCAAGCTGATCGAGATCCGGGTCGAGGGCGCCGAGAGCGACCGTTCGGCGCACCGTATCGCGATGTCGATCGCCAACTCGCCGCTGGTGAAGACCGCCATCGCGGGCGAGGACGCCAATTGGGGCCGCGTCGTCATGGCGGTCGGCAAGGCTGGCGAACCGGCGGAGCGCGACAAGCTGTCGATCCGCTTCGGCGAGACTTTGGTCGCGCGCGAGGGCCTGGCGGTCGAGGGTTATGACGAGGCCCCGGTCGCCGCACATCTGAAGGGACAGGAGATCGCGGTCGGCGTCGATCTGGGCCTGGGCGACGGCGCGGCGACGGTCTGGACCTGCGATCTGACGCACGGCTATATCTCGATCAACGCCGATTATCGGAGCTGACGCCCATGCTGACCATCTGGGGCCGGATCAACTCGCACAACGTCAAGAAGGTGGTCTGGCTGGCCGAGGAAATGGCGCTGGCCTATGACCGGCGCGATGTCGGCGGCCCGTTCGGGATGGATCAGGCGTACCGGGCGCTCAATCCCAATGCGCTGATCCCGACGATCGAGGATGACGGCTTCGTCCTGTGGGAGTCGAACAGCATCCTGCGCTATCTGGCGACCAACCATGGCGGCGAGGCCTTCTATCCGATCGATCCGCAAGCGCGAGCCTCGGTCGAGCGGTGGATGGACTGGGGCTTCACCTGGGCCGATGCGATCCGGCCGATCTTCTTTCAGATGGTGCGCACCGCCCCCGAGGCGCGCGACATGGCGCTGATCGAACGAAGCGTGGCGCGGGCGGCGGGGCTGTCGGCGATCCTGGACGATGTGCTGGGGCGGCAAGAATGGCTGTCGGGGGCGACGTTCGGCATCGGGGATATTCCCGTCGCGGCCTATGCGAATACGTGGTTCCAGCTGTCGGTGGAGCGGCCTACGCGACCCAATCTGGAGCGCTGGTATGCGGCGTTGCAGGACCGCGCGCCGTTCCGCGATGTGGTGATGATCCCGCTGAGTTGATCGGCGGCGGGCGGTGGTCTCGGTGAGACCCCATGCCCTCCCCCATCCCCTCCCGCTTGCGGGAGGGGCGTGCCTTTTCGAGCAGTGCTGGACATGAAAAAGCCCCTCCCGCAGGCGGGAGGGGTTTGGGGAGGGCATGGGGCCTCGCAGAGACCGTCCCATGCCCGTTCAGTGGGCGCTATGGATTGCTTACAGCGCGCCTTCGAGCCAGGCCTTGATCCGGCCCTTGGGCTCGGCGCCGACCTTGGTCGCGGCGGCGGCACCGCCCTTGAACAGGATCATCGTCGGAATACCGCGCACGCCGTAACGGCCGGGGGCGTCGGGATTGTCGTCGATGTTCAGCTTGGCGATCGTCACCTGCTCGCCCAGTTCCTCGGACAGTTCCTCCAGCGACGGGCCGATCATCTTGCACGGTCCGCACCATTCGGCCCAGAAATCGACCAGCACCGGCTTGTCGGAGTTCAGGACGTCCGCCTCGAAGCTGGCGTCGGTGATCTGCTTGGTTGCCATGTTCAGTACACTCCTTGAATTGTCACCCATCTAGGGCGCGGGCCTCGGTGGCTCAACCACCGAGCGGCAAGCTTTGCTCCCGGTCGCGATAGCCGGGCTTGTGCGCGGCGAGCAGCGCGTCGGGCACCGGGACGAGCCGGGGCCCCGCCGTATAGAGCAGCGCCACCGACACCCGCTTGCCGGGAAAGATCACTTCCAGCGCGGCGGCATAGCCCGCCATCTGCGCCAGATGGAACACCGGCACGTCGTCGATGCCCCCCGGCGCGCGCCGCCCGGTCTTGTAATCGATCAACCGGACCTCGTCGCCGTCGATCAGCAGCCGGTCGACGCGCCCCGACACGACCAGGCCATTGGGCAGCGTCGCCGCGATCGGCGCCTCCGCCAGCGATCCCGGCCCGAACAGCGGCGCATAGGCCGGATCGTCCAGAATCGCGAACACCGCCTGCGTCACATCGGCGCGCAGGCCCGCATCCTCGACCCCCGCCGCCTGGGTCAGCCAACGCTCCGCCGCGCCGCGCCGCGCATCCGGCGCGACCGGGGGCAGGCGTTCGAGCAGACAGTGGATCAGCCGCCCGCGCTCCGCCGCCGCGCGCATCGCGGGGGTGGGCGGCGGGTCGGCCACCATATCCTCGCCCAGTTGCGACGGCGCGAGCGGGCGCGGCGGGCGCGACTCCTGCGGCGCGGGCCGGTGGACCCAGTCGGGCAGCGCGACATCCTCGCGCCGGGCCGCGACGACCGCACCGGGGCGCGGCGCGACTGGCTCCTGCGGCCTGCGACCCAGGAAGATGCGCGACCGGCCGTCACCCGGTTCGACCTCCGGCACGCCCAGCGCGGTCATGGCGCGGGCGCAGGTGGCGTACCAGCTGTGCATCGGCGGCACGCCCGCGGCGCGCTTGCCCAGCGCGCCCGCCACCACCAGCTGCTCCTCCGCCCGTGTCGCCGCGACGTAGAAGAGCCGCCAATGCTCGGCCAGTTCGCGCGCGGCGATCTCGGCGGCCACCGCGTCGAGCGGCCCGCCGCGTTCCTCGGCGCGCGGCGGAAAGACGGGAATGGGCTGCGCGCCCGGTTCGGGCGTCCAGCGCAGGATCGAACGCGGGCTGGCGGTCGGGTCGGCGGTGGCGTCGGCCAGGATGACCAGTGGCGCCTGCAACCCCTTAGACCCATGCGCGGTCATCACCCGCACCGCGTCCAGCGGCGCGGAGGGGTCGCGCACGATCTCGACATCGCCCCGGTCGAACCAGTCGAGGAAGCGTTGCAGCGAGGGCGTCGTCGTACTCTCGAAGGTCAGCGCGGCGCCCAGCAGCTCCTCAATCGGGTCGCGCGCCTCGGTCCCCAACCGACGGATCAGCTTGCGGCGGCCGTCCAGCGGCCCCGACAGCAATTCCTCGAGGAACTGATAGGGCGTCGACACGTCCGCGCGCGCCAGCATCTGGCGAAGCGGCGCGAGGTCCTCGGCGGGCAGCGTCCGGGTCAGATGCGCCCATAGCGCACCGCGCGCCCGGTGCCCCGCCGCCATCAGCCGCTCCTGCGACCAGCCGATCAGCGGCGACACCAGCAGCGCGGCCAGCGACAGATCGTCCTCGGGCTGCAACACGAAGCGCACCGCCGCCAGCAGGTCCTGCACCGCCAGCGGCGCGTTCAGCCGCAGCCGGTCGACGCCCGCCACCGGCACCCCCTCGGCATAGAGGCGCGCGACGATCAGCGAGGCGAGGTCGCCGCGCCGCTTGACCAGGATCATGATGTCCTGCGGCTCGAGGCGACGGCCCTTGCTCTCCAGCATCACGCCATCGTCCAGCCAGCCGCGCACGGCGCGCGCGATGTCGGTGGCGACCTTGCGCACCGCATCGTCGATCCAGCCTTCCTCGTCCTCGTCGCTGCCCCCCGCTGCGACCGGCGGCCACAGGGTGATGCGACCGGGGCCCTTCACCTCGCTGGCGTGGCGCTCCACCGCATGCCCCATGCCCATGCCGGGTTCGCCCAGCGCCTCGATCGCCGCATCGACGAACTCGAGGATCGGCGTGGTCGAGCGGAAGCTGTGGGTCAGCGACAGCTGATTGAACGGCAGGCCGCGTTCGTCCTCGGGCCAGTCGTCATCGCCCGCCACCTCGTCCGCACGCCGCGAGAAATGCAGCTCGGCCGCCTGGAAGTTGATCGGGTCGGTCCCCTGGAAACCGAAGATCGCCTGTTTGTGGTCGCCGACGGTGAACAGCGTCCGCGTCGAGGGCGCATAAAGGCCACGCCCGACGAAGAATTCGTCGGCCAGCGCGCGGACGATCCGCCACTGGTGCGCATTGGTGTCCTGCGCCTCGTCGATCAGGACATGCTCGGTCACCTGGTCGAGCTTGTAGCGGACCCATTCGCCGATGCCCGGCCGCTCGAGGAGATCGACGGTGGTGCGGATCAGGTCGTCGAAATCGACCGCGCCGATCGCGCGCTTGGACAATGTATAGGCCCGCGCATAGTCGCGCCCCACGGTCAGCGCATCGGCGAGCAGGTCGGCATGACGCGCGCGGGCGGCGAGGCCCAGCAGGTGACGGCACGCCTCGCCCAGTTCGCGTGCCATATCCTCATAATCGGGATCGGCATCGGTCAGCTTCTTGGAGGCCTTGCGCGGCTCGCCCTTGGCGGTGAAGACCGTGCCCATCAGATCCTCGAGCAGCGCGACCCGCCCCGCCCGGTCGCTGCCCAGCCAGCGTTCCATCGCCGCCGCCGCCTTCTCGCCGGTCGCGGTGCCCCAGACGCGGTTCGCGCCCGCCAGCCGGATGACGGCATCCTCGTCGATATCCTCGACGCCGTCCGCGATAGCCTCGTCGATATCGCCCGAAGGGAGGTCGAGCGCGCGGCGCAGCCAGGGCTGGATGCCGGTGGGCAGCGCCTCCAGCGCACCGGGCGCGCGCGCACAGGCGGCCAAGAACGCCTCCGCCCCGCCCTCGCCCAGCCGCAGCGACAGCGCGCCGACCGTCTCGACCGGGCCGACCCGGCCCTCGCGCTCGGCCGTCTCCAGCATCCGCGCCAGCGCCTCGCGCGCCAGCACCGCCTCTTCGCGCGCCTCCAGCGGGCGGAAACCGGGGGCGAGGCCCGCCTCGACCGGAAAGGCCGCCAGCAGCCCCTGGCAAAAGCCGTGGATGGTCTGGATACGCAGGCCGCCGCCCGGCGCGTCGAGCACGCGCGCGAACAGCGTCCGCGCCCGCTCGCGCAGGTCGGGGGTCGCGGTCTCGCCCAGCGCCTTCAGATCGGCGAACAGCTCGGTCTCGGGCATACGCACCCAGGCGGCGAGGCGGCCGTTGATCCGCTGCGCCATCTCGGCCGCGCCTGCCTTGGTGAAGGTCAGGCACAGGATCGCCTCGGGCGCGACGCCGCGCAGCAGCAGGCGGAACACGCGCGCGGCCAACACCTGGGTCTTGCCGGTGCCGGCCGAGGCGGACAGCCAGACATGCGCGGCGGGGTCGCTGGCGGCGGCCTGATCGCCCTTTAGCGGGGGCAGGTTCGCCATGGGCCGCGCGCTCATGCGGCATGCTCCGGGCGGCGGGAGTCCCGTGCGCTTCGACTTCGCTCAGCGTGAACGGAGGTAGGACCCAAGCCCCCGCTCCGTTCAGCCTGAGCGAAGTCGAAGGCCACGCCATCACGCGCGAACACAGCCCAGAATTTACCGATCACGGCCATACCATTCATCCCGCCGCATCAGCTGGTCATACTCCGCATAAGGCGCATATTCGGGCACCAGCTTGGCGGTGAACGGCGCGTCCCCGGTCAGCCATTGCCCGGCCGCCTCGGCGAAATTCGACGCCGCGATGGCGACGAACTCGTCGGTGCGGATCCGCTCGCGCTTGCCGTCGGGGTCGACCGGGGTGGCGATATAGCCCAGCCCCTCGCGTCCGCGCCCCAGCGACCAATATTCGAAACCGCCCGCCTTGCCCGACACGCCCTCGAACCCGCCACGCTCGGCGATCAGGCCGAGCAGCCCGAGTTGCAGGCTGAACCCCTCGCGCACCGCCGTGGTGGAGGGCGGCTTGCCGGTCTTATAGTCGATCACCACCAGCGCGCCGTCCGCCGCCTTGTCGATCCGGTCGAACCGTCCGGTCAGGGTGACGCCTGCCAGCTTGGCCTCGCCCTTGCCTTCCGCGCTCAGGACATGGCGGCCCTCGACGGCCTTGGCGGCGACCTCGGCGGCGATCCAGTCGATCGCCTCGATCAGACGCGGCTGCCACAGCGCGCGCATCATCGGATGGGTCCGCTGGTCGCGCAGCATCGCCAGCGCACGCGGGCGAAGCGCCGAGACGTCGCAGGCGTCCTCCTTCCACCACATCTCCAGAATGTCGTGGACGGCGGTGCCGCGCCACGCCGCGCTGGGATCGGCATCGACCGGGTCGAGCGGCGACAGGCGGAGCACCCGGCGCGCGTAGAAGGCGTAAGGATCGGCCTTCAGCCGGTCGACCTCGGTCACCGATATGGTCGTGGGGCGCAGCGCGGCGGGCGGCTTGGGTGCGGGGCGATCCGCCGGGCTATAGTCGTCGGGCCGGTCGAGCCGTTCGGCCCAGCACGCGAGGGTCGGATGCGCCTCGAACCGATCGCCCGCCATCGCCTGGAGCCGCAGCCAGAAGCGCGAGGCGAGCGTCGGCCCGCTCGCGTCGCGGCGCGCGCGGGTCAGGATCGCGCGCGGCGCGCCCATCGCTTGCGCCAGGTCATGCGCGGCGATGCCGATCCGCTGCTCCAGGCCCACCAGCCCCAGCAGCGAGCGGATGCGCGGCGCCAGCCACGGGTCGGGCGCGGGCCGGCCCGGCCAGACGCCTTCGTTCAGCCCGCCCGCGATCATCAGGTCGGCGGTCTGGAGACGCGCCTCGATCGGGCCGTAGATGGCGAGGCGCGGATGCTGCCCCTCGCGCGGGATGGCGCGCACCGCGATCTCGTCGAACAGGCTGCGCAGCAGGCCCGGCAATTCGGCGGGATCGACGCGCGCGGGACCATGATCGGCCTGTTCCTCATAGCCCGCCAGGAATTCGGCCGCCGCACGCCCCGCCGGTCCGGTCCACAGCGCGTCGCCGCACAGGCTCTGCCCGCATTCGCGCAGACAGGCGAGCAGAGTGCGCAGGCCCTGCGGCCCGTCGCCAAAGGTCCGCCCGACCGCCTCCAGCATCGGCGCGGCCTGGCTCCAGAAGGCGGCGGCGGTCGGCTTGTCGGCGACATGCGCGGCGATCCCGTCCAGCCCCGGTGCCGGACGCGGCCCCCGGAGCGCCCGGTCGAGCGCACGCACGCCGTCCAGCCACGCCACCCGGTCCATCTCGCCACGGATCAGCGGATGCTTGAGCAGCGCCAGCAGCGGCAGAGGCGCGAAATGCTGCGCCGCCGCCTCGGCCAGCTGGAGCAGGAACGTGCCCGGCAGCAGGATCGACAAGGGCCGCCCCGCCGTATCGTCGATCAGGATGTTCCACCGCCGACAATGCGCCGCCACCCGCCGCGCCAGCGCGCGATCGGGGGTGACGAGCGCCGCCGTGCGACCCGGCTCCTCGATCGCCTCGCGCAGCGCCAGTGCGATCGCCTGGGCCTCCTCGGCGGGGGTGGCGAGCTCGATGGTCGACACGCCCGACAGCCGCCGGTCCTCGGCGGGCATCTCGGTCCACTTCCCGGTAAAGTCCGCCGGCGCCATGGCATTGGCGATGGCGCGGCCGCGCACCGGCCCCGCGTCATAATCGCCGCCGCCGCGCCACACCGTCACCTCGCCCCGCCCGACGCTCATCCGGTCGAGCAGCAGCTTCAGCGCATATTGCGGATGCGTCTCGATCGATCGCCGGGTGCGGCCGGTATCGGGGTCGGGCTTGTGGGGGCCGAGCGCGTCCCATTCCTCGTCGGGCATGGTCAGGTCCAGCCCGGCGAACACCACCGATCCCCCCGGCATCTCCGACACGCAGCGCAGCAGCCGCGCGACCGCAGGGGCGGTGTCGGTGACGCCCGCCGCACAGACGAACCCGGCGGGCTGCGCCTCGGCCCAGCGCGCGGTGATCCGGTCGAGCAGCAGCGTCCGCCGCTTGGCCGCATCGATCCGCCCCATCTTCGCCAGCACCGCAGGCCAGCGGTCGAGCACCACCGAGAAGGTCGCCAGCGCCGATTGCCAATGCTCGGTCAGTTCGGGACCCAGGTCGAGCGCGGCGAGTTCGGCCGGATCGACCTCCTCGACCAGCATCTGGTCCAGCGTGCGCGCCAGATCGCCCGCCAGCCGCACCGCCTCGGCCGCCGTCACCGGCTGACCGGCGCGCTGGCGTTCCTGCTCGACCAGCCGCGCGAGGATCATCCGGCGCGCGGAGGGCGCGATGGCGGGCGGCGGCGGCGCCTCGGCATCGGCTGGGTCGAGCGCGGAGCCCGCCGCCTCGCCCAGTTCGGGATCGCCCAGCGCGACCATGCGTGGCAGGATCAGGCCGCCGCCGCTGGCGCGCACAAACGCCTCGGTCACCGCGCGGACGCCGCGATTGGTCGGCAGCAGGATCATGCCCTGCGCCAGCGTCAGCGGATCGCCGCCGGTACGCCGCATCAGCCCGGCGACCAGCGCATCGGCGAACCCGCGATGCGCCGGGATCGTGTGCAGCCTCGGGCGGCGCGGCTCAGCCATCCGCGAGGATCAGTTCCGTCTGCGGAATGGCGCGCGGCGTGCCGACATCGAACCACAGCCCCTGATGCACCTGGCCATAGGCGCGCCCCGCCGCGATCGCGCGGTCCCAGAACACATTGGTCGAAAAGGCCCCTTCGGGCGCATCGGCGATGATCCGGGGGTGCAGGATCTGGAGCCCGGTATAGGAGAAGGGCGCGACCCGGCCGGGCCTGCGCCGCCCGGTGATCCGGCCATCGGCCCCCAGATGGAAATCGCCCTGCCCCTGATGGTTGTGCGCGCGCGCCAGCGGCACCATCAGCAGCAGCGCGTCCATCGCGGCCTCGTCCCAGCGCGATGCCAGCAGGCGGATCGCGTCGACCGGCCCGTCGACCCACAGATTGTCGCTGTTGACCACCAGCACCGGCGCGTCGCCCAGCAGCGGCCGCGCCTTGACCAGCCCGCCGCCGGTTTCCAGCAACTGGTCGCGCTCGTCCGAGATGACGATCTCGATCTCCGGGAACCGGTCGCGCAGATGCGCCTCCAACTGGTCCGCCAGGTAATGGACATTGACCACCGCCCGCTCGACCCCCGCCGCGACCAGCCGGTCGAAGACGTGGTCGATCAGCGGCTTGCCCGCCACCGACACCAAGGGCTTGGGCCGGGTCGCGGTCAGCGGGCGCATCCGCTTGCCGATCCCCGCCGCCATCACCATCGCGGTGCGCGGCACGAGGCCCGCCGGGGTGGGCCGAATGGAAAGCTGTCGGGTCATTCGCCTTCGCCCCGCGATGCAAGGACATGGGGATCGCCGCGCAACTCGGGCGGCACATTGTCGTCGAACCAGGCCGCGACCGGCGCCAGCACCGGCTGCGACAGGTCGCGTTCCAGATAGGCCCAGACGCGCGGGCAGAGCGCGGCGTAACGCGGCTTGCCGTCGCGCTTCCACAGCCGGGTGAAGATGCCCAGGATCTTGGCGTTCCGCTGCGCGCCCAGCACATGATAGGCGTTCAGGAACGCGTCCCCCTCGCCCGTCGCGCCCAGATAGCGTTCCAGCATCGCCTGCTCGATCGACGGTTCGACATCGCGCCGCGCGTCCTGAAGCAGCGAGACGAGGTCATAGGCGGCGTGCCCCGCCAGCGCGTCCTGAAAGTCGAGCAGCCCCAGCGTCCGCATCGGGCCGACCAGCATCAGATTCTCGACATGATAGTCGCGCAGCACGGTCACCGGATTGTCGGCGATGGCATGGGCGAATACCCGGTCCCAGGCAGCGCGATAGCCTTCGACATCGACGTCCAGGCCGACGATGGGCGTGTACCATTCGGGGAACAGCGCCGCCTCGCGGTGAAGGACGGCGGCATCATAGGGGGCCAGCCCCTCGGGCGCATGGCCACGCAGCGCGGCGAGCAGGTCGACCGCATCGCTATAGAGCTTCGCCGTCGCGTCGGGATCGGCCTCGATCGCCTCGCGCATCCGGTCGTCGCCGAAATCCTCGATCAGGACCAGCCCGCGCACCTCGTCCGCGCCCAGGATCGCGGGCGCGGCAAAGCCCCGGCCGACCAGCCAGCGCGCGATCGCGATGAAGGGGCGCGGGTCCTCATGCGGTGGCGGCGCGTCCATCAGGACGGCGCTGTGGCCGCCACGCGTGACGCGGAAATAACGGCGGAACGAGGCGTCACCGGCGAGCGGCGCGATCACCGCCCCCTCCCATCCGACGCTTGCAAGAAAGGCGGCGGCGTCCGCCGGCGGGGTCATATCGGCCATCGCGCTTCCCAGCCCGAGGGGACCCTGGCTGTCAAGATACGTCCGCCATCCGGATCCATCTCCAGCGTCAGCGCCAGCGCCTGCGGCCAGGCATCGGAGCCCGCCCGGTCGGGCCATTCCACGACCAGCGCCGAGTCCCACAATGCCTCGTCCAGCCCCAGCTCCTCCAGCTGCTCCGGCCCGTCGAGCCGGTAGAGATCGACATGCAGCACGGGGATCGTGGTTTCCGGCGGGGCGTAAGGCTGGACGATCGCGAAGCTCGGGCTCGGCGCCTCGCCGGGCAGGCCGAGCGCCGCCAGCAGCCCGCGCGCCAGGCTGGTCTTGCCCGCGCCCAGCGTGCCGGTCAGCGTCACCACGTCGCCGGGGCGGAGATGCGCGGCCAGGCGGCGGCCGAAATCCTCGGTGGCGGCGGCATCGGCCAGCCGGATCGTCATGGCTTTTCCTTTGCGGTCGGGGTCTTGTCGGCCACCCTTCGCGGCAGTTCCACCGTGACCAGCGTCCCCTGCCCCGGTTCGGACAACAGGCTGATCGTGCCGCCATGCGCCTCGACGAACTGCTTGGCGAGCGGCAGGCCCAGCCCCAGCGCGCGCTCGCCGGTGGCCTTGATCCCCGGCTCGGCGAAGCGGTCGAAGGCGTGGGCGACCGATTGTTCGTCCATGCCCTGGCCGTCGTCGGACACCACGATCCGCGCGCGCGCCGAATCGCCGTCGGCATGGAGCAGGATGCGCCCGCCCTCGGGCGTCTGTTCGACCGCATGGCGCAGCAGATGCTCGATCGTCTCCTGCAGGCGGCGGCGGTCGCCGGTGATCCGGCCGAGCGAGCGGTGGATCTCGACCGCGAAGTCCAGCTTGCGCCGCCCCGCGACCGGACGGATCGTGTCCGCCGCCGCACGCGCGACGCGGCCCAGTTGCACATCCTCGCGCGCGATGTCGGCATCCACCTGATCGCGGGTCAGGTCGAGCACATCGTCGACCAGCAGCCCCAGCCGCTCGGTCGATTCGAGGATCGCCTCGATATAGCTGATCGCGGTATCGGGCAGCGGCCCGGCAAAGCCGCCATGCAGCATCTCGGCAAAACCGCTGATCGAGGTCAGCGGGGTGCGCAGCTCATAGCTCATATTGGCGACGAAGGCGGTCTTGACCTTGTCCGCCGCCTCAAGCGCATCGGCCCGGTCGCGCGCGGCCTGTTCGGCGCGTCGGCTGTCGGTGATGTCGAGCAGGGTGAACAGCGCGTTGCCGTCGGGCAGCGGCACGCCCGCAAATTCGAAATGCCGCCCATCGGCAAAGGCGACGCGCCCGCTGCGCTGCTGCCGCTCCAGCGTCGCGGACCGGACCAGCTCGACGATCAGCTCGGACCGGCTGGGGGTCTCCAGCCGCCCGGCGACCCGGTCGACAAAGGCATCGACACGCGGATGGCTGGACAGGAATTCCTCCTCCAGCCCCCAGAGCGCGCGGAAGCGGTTGTTCCAAAGCTGCAACCGGCCATCGGCGGCGAAGACGCCCAGCGCCTCGAACAGATTGTCGAAGGTGGCGGTGCGCACCCGCAACAGCGTGTCGCGCGCGGAGGCCAGCTGCACCTCCTCGGTCCGGTCCTCGAAGATCAGCAGCAGGCCGCCGTCGGGCAGTGGCTGGGCGACGACGCGCAAATGGGTGCCGCCGGGCAGATGCCATTGCTCCTCGATGCCGCCCCCCGCCTGGCGGAACCAGGCGGCGCGCTCGGCCTTCCAGCCGGGGAAGTCGCGCACCTCGGGACTGCGACTGGCCTCGCGCATCCGCTCCAGGACGCGGTCGAATTCGGGATGGTCGGCCAGCCATTCGGCGCGCATCGCGAACATCCGGCGGAACGGCTGGTTGCAGAAGACGAGGCCCCGGTCGGGCCCGAAATGCGCGACCGCCGCCGACAGCCGGTCGAGCATCGCGCGTTGCGCCTCGGCGAAGCGCTTGGCGCCCGCGCGCGACTGTTCCAGATCCTCGATATCGACCGCGAAGCCCGCAATGCCCCCGGTCGGCAACGGCACGTCGAAGATGTGCAGCGCGCGCCGCGCGCCGTCGATCGTCGCGGGCAGCACCTGTTCGTGCGGTCGTCCCTGGTCGCGCGCCGCCGCCGCCCCGGCCAGCGGGCCGCCGCGCCCCGATCCCTCGACCAGTTCCAGCCCGCGCCCGACCACATCGGCCGCATCGCGCCCCTCGACCGCCTCGACATAGGCGGTGTTGACCATCGCCAGCCGCAGGTCGTCGCCGCGATACCACATGGGCAGGGGCGCCGCCTCGATCAGCCCGGTCAGCGCCTGGAAGGCATTGCCCAGCCGCTTGGTCTCGGCATCCAGCCGCGCAATCTCGTCCTGCGCATCGGTCATGTCGAAGACCCAGACGACCACCGCGCCGCCCGCGCCCTGGTCCTGCGGCGCGCGCGCGCCGTCGAACAGCAGCGTCCTGGGCGATCCCTGCGGCCGGATGATGCGACGGAAACGCTTGCCGGTCTTCTGCGCGGCGATCAGGTCGATGCCCAGCGCGGCGCTGTCGTCGGGGGTCAGGCCGCAGACCTCGTCCCCCAGCTCCTCGGGGAAGCGCGCGACGTCGGGCAGGCCCAGCCAGTCGGCCAGGCGCCGGGGCATGTCGATCCGCCCGTCGCTGCGTACCAGCATCGCCTGCGCCGGCCCGGCGCGCAGCAGCGCGTCCAGCCGGTCGCGCTCCAGCCGCACCGCCGAGGCTTCCTTGCGGGCGCGCAGCCCCAGGAACATCAGGACCATGCCCGTGACGATGACGGCGCACGCCGCCGCCCCCAGCAGAGCCGCCTCGACGCTGCTGATCGCGATCATCCGACAAGGTCCGGGGCAAGGCTGCGCATCCCTACTCCTCTAACCCGATCCGCCAGCGATGCGCCAGAATGAAGAAGAGCGCCGCGTGTCCCGCACGAAAAAGGGGGCCGCCCGGCCGAGCAGCCCCCTTTCCCTTCCCATCGGCCGGAGCCGAGCGGGATCAGTAGCGGTAATGATCCGGCTTGAACGGACCCTCGACCGGCACGCCGATATAGGCGGCCTGCTTCTCGCTCAGCTTCGACAGCTGGACGCCCAGCTTTTCGAGGTGGAGCGCGGCGACCTTCTCGTCGAGGTGCTTCGGCAGAACGTACACTTCGTTCTTGTAGTTCTCGCCCTTGGTCCACAGCTCGATCTGGGCGAGCGTCTGGTTGGTGAACGAGGCCGACATCACGAAGCTGGGGTGGCCGGTCGCGCAGCCCAGGTTCACCAGGCGGCCCTTGGCGAGCACGATGATCTGCTTGCCGTCCGGGAACTCGACCAGGTCGGTGCCGGGCTTCACTTCGGTCCACTTGTAGTTCGACAGCGCCGCGATCTGGATCTCGGAGTCGAAGTGGCCGATGTTGCAAACGATCGACATGGGCTTCATCGCCTTCATGTGATCGGCGGTGATGACGTCGGCATTGCCGGTCGCGGTGACGAAGATGTCGGCGCGCTTCACGGCCTCATCCATGGTCACGACCTCGAAGCCCTCCATCGCCGCCTGCAGCGCGCAGATCGGGTCGATCTCGGTCACGAGCACGCGTGCACCGCCATTGCGGAGCGACTGGGCCGAGCCCTTGCCTACGTCGCCGAACCCGGCGACCGCGGCGACCTTGCCCGCCAGCATGACGTCGGTGGCGCGACGGATCGCGTCGACCAGCGATTCCTTGCAGCCGTAGAGGTTGTCGAACTTCGACTTGGTGACCGAGTCGTTGACGTTGATCGCCGGGAAGGGCAGCTCGCCCTTCTTCGCGATCTCGTACAGGCGGTGAACGCCGGTCGTCGTCTCTTCCGACACGCCCTTCAGGTTCTTGACGGTCTGGGTCAGATAGCCCGGCTTCTTGGCGATGAACGCCTTGACCGAACGCTGGAACTCGACCTCTTCCTCATTCTCCGGCTCGCCGAAGGTCTGGCCGGCTTCCAGCTTGGCGCCCCACAGCGCGAACATGGTCGCGTCGCCGCCATCGTCCAGGATGATGTTGGCGGTGGTGCCGTCACCATTCTTGTCCCAGTCGAAGATGTCGCCGACATAGTCCCAATATTCGGCCAGCGTCTCGCCCTTCACGGCGAAGACGGGGATGCCCGCAGCGGCGATCGCGGCGGCGGCATGGTCCTGGGTCGAGAAGATGTTGCAGGTCGCCCAGCGCACATCGGCGCCCAGCGCGGTCAGCGTCTCGATCAGCACGGCGGTCTGGATCGTCATGTGCAGCGAGCCGGTGATGCGCGCGCCCTTGAGCGGCTGCGCCGCGCCGAATTCCTCGCGCAGGGCCATCAGGCCGGGCATCTCGGTCTCGGCGATCTTGATCTCGGCGCGGCCGAAATCGGCCAGGCCGATATCCTTGATGACGTAATCGTTCTTGGTGGCAGCAGTCGTGGACACGACGAAACTCCGTGCAAAATGGGGCCGACCAAGACGTGGGAAACGCCGATCGGCACGGCCGACGCCTTAGCGACGATCGCCTTAGGGATCAAATATAAAGATATCTTTATATCGTTGAGCGGGTATCGGATGCGGGTCGATACCGGCGGGAACGCAGGCTCAGGCCGTGCCGCCGCCGGTCACCAGCTGACGCGGATCGACCCCGGCCGCGCCGAACGCCGCCTGCCACCGCCCGCCCGCGCCGACGTCGTAGAGGATGCGCGGCTCGCCGCCGACATTGAACCAGCATCCCGGCTCGCGCAGTTCGCCCTCCAGCTGGCCCGCGTCCCATCCGGCATAGCCGAGCGCGACGATCCAGCGTTCCGGCCCCCGCCCCTCGGCGATGGCGCGCAGCACGTCGACCGTGCTCGACAGGACCCAGCGGCCGCCGACATCGACGCTGTCCTGCCCCTGCCAGTCATGGCTGTGCAGCACGAAGCCGCGCCGGGGCTCGACCGGGCCGCCATAATGGACCGGCGCGTCGGGTGCGTCGCCGGGCGCGATGCCGAACTGGTCGAGCAGCGCGTGAAAGCCGATGCCGTCGATCGTCGCGCCGACGCCGATGCCCAGCGCGCCGCCTTCGTCATGCGCGCACATTGCGATGATCGCATGATCGAAATGGGGATCGGTCATGCCGGGCATGGCCAGCAGGAATTGGCCGGAGAGATAGGTCAGTTGATGCACATCCCGACTATAGGGATCACCGCTTCGCCTCGCCATGCTTGAAATGCGGGGCGGCTTGGCGGCATGGACGGCCCCGACACCCGGCATGGTGCCGGGCCGCGATGCCCCAAGGATTGCAACGATGACGATCAAGGTCGGAGACCGCCTCCCCGCCGCCACGCTGGTCAAGGTGACGCCCGAGGGCCCCGAGCAGGTGAACGCCGCCGATTACTTCGCCGGTCGCCGCGTCGCGCTGTTCGCAGTGCCGGGCGCCTTCACCCCCACCTGCTCGGCGCAGCACCTGCCCGGCTTCATCGCCCAGGCCGATGCGCTGAAGGCCAAGGGCGTGGACGAGATCGCCTGTACCTCGGTCAACGACGCCTTCGTCATGAAGGCCTGGGGCCAGGTGCAGGGCGCGGGCGACGTCACGATGCTGGCCGACGGCAATGGCGACTTCGCCAAGGCGGTCGACCTGACGCTGGACGGCACCAAGTTCGGCATGGGCCTGCGCAGCCAGCGTTACACGATGCTCGTGAACGACGGCGTGGTCGAACAGCTGTTCGTCGAGGCGCCGGGCGAGTTCAAGGTCAGCTCGGCCGAGCACCTCCTCAGCCAGCTCTGATCCAGCGGACGGCGCGGGGATTTGGATCGCTGGCGGAACAGCTCCAAGTCCCCATGCGTTTTGCACGCGAGGATCAACAGACAAGAGGAACCATGGCATGACCACCTATGTCCCCCCCGAAAAGCAGGCCGAGGCCAAGAGCCTCGCCGAAAAGGCGCAGGGCGCGGCCAAGGCCGCCGGTGACACGGTGAAGAGCCACCCCTATGCCGCCGCCGGAATCGCGGCGGGCGTCGCGGCGGCGGTGGCCGGGGCGGCGTTCGGCGCGGCCAAGCTGCGCACCGCCAGCGACGACGAGAATTCGACGCAGGGCGCCTGACCCCACGGGGCGGGTGCGGACGGCCACGGCATCGTCCGCACCCGCTTGCCAGCTTCCGCGACAGGGCCTAGCTCCTGTTGCATGACCAATGCCGTACAGATCGTCGAAGAACTCGACCGCCTCTACACCGCCTCCGTCACGCGGCTGAAGGACGCGCTGACCGCCTATCTTCGCGACGGCACCGTGCCCTCGCTCGACGACCGGGCGCATGGCTGTTTCGCCTATCCCGAAATCCGCCTGGTCTTTCGCGGCGACGTCGGACGCCCGACGCCGATGCGCTCCTTCGGACGGCTGGTGTCGCCGGGCGATTATCGGATCAGCGTCACCAAGCCCGCCTTGTTCAAGGATTATCTGGTCGAGCAGCTGACCCTGCTGATCGAGGATTACGACGTCACCGTCGAGGCGGTGGCCGGGCGGCAGGAAATCCCCTTCCCCTATGTCCTCGATCCCGGCCATGCGCTTAGCCTGGACACGGTGTCGGCGGCCGAGCTGGCGCGCTTCTTCCCTGCGACCGAGCTGGCGCATATCGGCGACGAGATCGCCGACGGGCTGTGGATGACCGCCGACGGCAACCGGCCGCTGGCGTTGTTCGACGGGCTTCGCACCGACTTCTCGCTCGCCCGGCTGCGCCATTATACCGGCACGCCGCCCGAGCATTGCCAGCGTTTCGTGCTGTTCACCAACTATCACCGCTATGTCGACGAGTTCGTCCGCTGGGGCGCCTCGCAGCTGGGCGAGGGGTCGCGCTTCACCGCCCTGTCGGGCGCGGGCGGCGTGGTGATCGAGCGGCCCGAGGATGTCGACAAGATCGTCACCGACAGCGCCTGGCGGCGGCACCAGATGCCCGCCTATCACCTGGTCGCCAAGGACGGCACCGGCATCACCCTGGTCAATATCGGCGTCGGCCCCTCCAACGCCAAGACGATCTGCGACCATCTGGCGGTCATGCGGCCCGAGGCGTGGCTGATGATCGGCCATTGCGGCGGGCTTCGTCCCAGCCAGCGGATCGGCGACTATGTGCTGGCGCACGCTTATCTGCGCGACGACCATGTGCTGGACGATGTGCTGCCGCCCGAAATTCCCGTTCCCGCCATCGCCGAGGTGCAGGTCGCGCTGGCCAAGGCGGCCGAGATCGTGTCCGGCCAGTCGGGTGACGACCTCAAGCGTCGGCTGCGCACCGGCACGATCGTCACCACCGACGATCGCAACTGGGAATTGCGCTATTCCAAATCGGCGCTGCGCTTCTCGCTCAGCCGCGCGGTCGGCATCGACATGGAGTCCGCGACGATCGCGGCGCAGGGCTATCGGTTCCGGGTGCCCTATGGGACGCTGCTCTGCGTGTCGGACAAGCCGCTGCACGGCGAACTGAAGCTGCCGGGCCAGGCCAACCGCTTCTACGAGCGGGCGATCAGCGAGCATATGCGGATCGGCATCGAGACCTGCGAACAGCTGCGCCGCGAGGGCAACAAGCTGCACAGCCGCAAGCTGCGCGCGTTCAACGAGCCGCCCTTCCGCTGACCGGCAACCGGCGGCGGGGCGAAGCGTTACGCAGACGGACCGAAACAGGGGGAATGTCGATGGTCGATACACCGGACACCAAAAAGCCGCGCCCGCCCCGCCGCCGCGCCACGCCCAAGACGGCGGGCACCGCCGCCCCGCGCAAGCGCCCAGTGCCCAAGCCGGTGGAGGACAAGCCGCGCGAAGAGGCCGAGCCCGTCGCGGTAGAGGATGAGGCCGCCGAGGCCCCCCAACCCACCGCCAAGCCAAAGGCACCGCCCAAGCCGCGCTCCACCAAGCGAACGGCACCGCGCAAGTCGCCGCCGCGCAAGCCCGCCCCCATCAAGCCCGCACCGGCACCGGCGCTGGGCAAGCATGGACTCGACCGGGTCGGCGGCAAATGGGGGGTGGCGTCGATTTTGGGGAGCCTCGCCGCGGCGGCCGGGCTGACCGCGGCACTGCTGTCGCTGCGGGGGAGTACCCCGAAGCGGGACAAGGGCGAAGGCGAAGACGGCAAGAAGGATTGATCCTCGACCTCCGTTCAGCCTGAGCGAAGTCGAAGGCCAAGGGAAAGCCCGTCTCCTTGGCCTATGGTCGGGCGTGGGCTTCGACTTCGCTCAGCCTGAACGGGCGTTGGGTTAAGCGCCCCTCCACCACCGCTTCGCGACGGTCCCCCTCCCCATCAAAGATGGGGAGGATTTGGGGTGCCGCTTCATTCCTCCCCAAGCTGTGCTTGGGGAGGGGGACCGCTCGCGAAAGCGAGTGGTGGAGGGGCGGGCAACGCCATTCACCCCTCGCAACATCACCAACCCTGCGGCTTGCCCTTGTTCTGCTGGTCCAGCCACGTCTTCAGCGGCGCGAAATATTCGACCAGCGCCTTGCCCGACATCTCGCGGCTGCCAGTGAACACCTGAAGCGCGTCCGGCCAGGGCTTGGACTGCCCCATGGCCAGCATCGCGTTCAGCTTCTCGCCGACCTTCTTGTTGCCATAGAAGGAACAGCGGTGGAGCGGCCCCTTCCACCCGGCCTGATCGCACGCCGCCTTGTAGAACTGGAACTGGAGCACCCGCGCCAGGAAATAGCGCGCATAGGGCACGCCCGCCGGGATATGATACTTCGCACCCGGATCGAACTTCGTCTCGTCGCGAGCGACCGGCGGCACCACCCCCTGATATTTCAGGCGCAGCGCGTCCCAGCCCGCCTGATATTGCCCCGCCGGGATCTGGCCCGAGAACACGCCCCAGCGCCACTTGTCGATCAGCAGGCCGAACGGCAGGAACGCCACCTTGTCCATCGCCTGGCGCAGCAACAGGCCGATATCCTTGTCGGCGCTCGGCACGCGTGCCGGATCGAGCAGCCCGATCTTCACCAGATAGTCGGGCGTGATCGACAGCGCGACGGTATCGCCGATCGCCTCATGGAATCCGTCATTGGCGCCGTTCTTGTAGAGGAAGGGCTGGTCCTTATAGGCGCGCTGGTAATAATTATGGCCGAGTTCGTGATGGATGGTTACGAAGTCGTCAGCATTGACCTTCGTGCACATCTTGATCCGAATATCGTCCTTGTTGTCGACATCCCAGGCCGAGGCGTGGCAGATCACCTCGCGGTCGGCGGGCTTCACGATCTGCGAACGCTGCCAGAAGCTCTGCGGCAGGGGCGCGAAGCCCAGCGAGGAGTAGAAGCCCTCGCCCGCCTTCACCATCCGGATCGGATCATAGCCCTTGGCCTTCAGCAGCTCGCCGGTATCGTACCCAACATCGCCCGCCCCCTTGGGCGCGACGAGGTCATAGATATTGCCCCATTCCTGCGCCCACATATTGCCGAGCAGGTCGGCGCGGATCGGGCCGGTCTTCGACTGAACGGCATCGCCATATTTCTCGTTCAGCTTCCACCGGACATAGGTGTGCAGCGCCTGGTACAGCGGCTCCAGCTCGCCCCAGATCCTGTCGGTCAGCTGCGCGAACTGTTCCGGCGGCATGTCATAGCCGGACCGCCACAGCGACCCGGCATCGACATAGCCCAGCTCCCTGGCGCCCTGGTTGGCGAGCGCGGTCATCTGCGCATAGTCAGGCCGCATCGGGGCGCCGACATTGTCGTGCCAGCTGACCCACATTTCCTTCAGCTTGGCGGGATCGCGCTCGCTGCCCATCGCGGCCTCGATATCCGATCCGTTGATCGGCTGGCCGTTCCGCAGCCCCTTGCCCTTGCCATAGGCCGAGGACATGCGCGTGGTCAGCATCGACAGCTGCGCCGCCGCGCCGGGCGTGGTGGGCGCGGGCAGCGTGATGCCGCCGCGCAGCAGGTCCAGCTTGCGCTTGGTGTCATAGGACAGGCCGGGCAGCGCCTGATAGCGCGCCGCGCCCAGGCCGTAGCGGACCGCGAGATCGGTCATCTCCGCGCCCGAGGCGGCGGCCAGCGAGTCGGTGTCGTCGGTGATATAGGTCGCGTTGACCCAGGCGATCTGCTGCGCCCCGACCGACTTGTCGGCCAGCGTCTTCTCGGCCTCCGCAACGAAGGCGTCGGCCCCCGCGACGGTGGCGGGGGGCTGGGTCGCGGCCGGCTGCGGGGCGGTTTGGGCATGGGCGGCCCCCGCCAGCGCGAAGGCGAGCACAGTGCCGGAAACGGCGGAGCGAAACATCATTTTCCCCCTGAAATCATCACATTGCTCTCGAAGCGGAGCCGATGACGCGCAGTTGCGCGGCTTTGCCCGCCGCCGTCAAGCGGTCAGGAACCGGGCGATGGCCTCCCCCAGTTCGGGCTTGGTCACCGAACTCATGTGATTGCCCGGAATCTCGACATAGCGGCCGCGCGGCAGCGCGTCGGCCAGATCGACCGCCGCGCCATTGTCGAAATCCTCCACGCCCGCGACGACCAGAGCGGGCAGGTCGAACCCCTCGATTGCCGATAGCGGCGTATCGGCGAAGGTGTTCAGGATATGCAGCAGCGCGACCGGATCGCCGCCGGTGGTCTTCAGGAACGCCTCCGCCATCCATTCGGGCGAACCGCGCTTATGCTCGCCCAGACGCGTCAGGATGTTGGTGAAATGATCGACCCGTCGACCGGTATGGAGCAGCCCCTCCAGCCCCATGCCCGCAAAGATCGCCTTGCCCGGCTCCGCGCCGGTCGCGAGCATCCGGCTGACCGTCCGCGCGCCCAGCGAATAGCCGCCCAGATCATAATCGGTCAGCCCGAGATGCTCGACCAGCGCATGGCCGTCGCGGGTCAGCGCGTCCTTCGGATAGGCGGCGGGGTCATGCGGCTTGCCGCTTTCACCATGCGCGCGCAGATCGGGCATGATGACCCGGTAGCCCCTGGCCGCGATGGCGGCGGCGTGGCCATAGCGGATCCAGTTGGTGTTCGCGTCGGAGAAATAGCCATGGATCAGGACGAGCGCCCGCCCCTCCCCCATTTCGCGCCACGCGATCGGCGTCCCGTCGAAGCTGTGGAAGAAGCGGGTTTCGGGGGCGGTTTCGGCCAAGGGTCAAGTCTCCGGTAGGAAAGTGGGGCTACCGGATCGCCCTAATATAGATCGCGCGGGATGTGGACCCGTTTGCGGCCGGAATGCCGCGAACGGGTCCGTCTCCGACGGCGGAAAGACCGTGGCTCAGCCGACCGTGATGCCGACGATCCGCCACGCCCCCGCCTGATGCTCGAGCGTGACCGTCTCGATGACATCGCCCGACCTGGAATAGCGCGCCCGGAATTTCACCACCTCATAGCCATCGGGCGGCGCGGGCAGATTTTCCTGCGAGAGGAACGACCGCGAAACCATCGTCCCCATCTGCGCACGCATTTTTTCCGAGGCCGCCGCCCATGCCGCCTCGCTATTGATCCTGCGAAAGGCCGAGCCGGTCGCGCGATAGCTGTCCGCCCAGCGTCCCTGATCGACCAGCGCCAGGAAGCGCTGCGCGGCGTCGACCACCGCCGGGTCGTGGGCGGTGGAGGCGGCCGGGGCATCCTGTGGCGACGTCGCGAGCATATGGGGCAGGCCGACAAGGGCCATCAGGCCGAGGGCAAGGGTCATGAGCAAGGCTCCTATGAGGATCGGGAAACGGCGTTCGCCGCGTCCCACGCCGCCGATCGGCGCCCTGGCCTGATCCTGCGTCGCGGCCGGGCGGTCCTCCCCGATCGTCATGTCCCCCGACTTTTCGGGGGGTGGCGGGAAGACCATGCCCCCTTCCGCATCGAGGAGCATCCGCGCCGCCTCCCGGCTGCTCGACACCGACAATTTGCGCCGCGCGTCGCGCAGCCGTTCGTTGATGGTGTGGACCGACAGGTCGAGCGTCTGCGCGACCGACTTGGCGTCATGCCCCCGGACGATCAGGCGCAGCGTCTGCTTCTCCTTGTCGGTCAGGGCCGCGAGGCCGTGGCGCTCCTTGATGGTCATCGGCGCGCCCTATGCCCGCGCGGTGCGTGTCGCCACCCCCAATAATTTGTACCCTTCGGGCGGACGATGGCGCGGGCCCGCCGCCCGCCATTTGGCTTGGCTAAGCAGTTGCGCTAAAAGGCCCCATGCCTGCCGCCAGAAGCGGGCCGATGGAGCGGATGCCGGACCCATAACCGGACGCTTGATGACCGCAACCACCGCTCCCGCCGCCGAGACCCTGCCGCCCAGCCCGATCGGGCGGCCGCACAGCCTGCTCGAAGACGCCTATGCCATCTTCATCGGCTGCACGCTGCTGATCGTGGGGCTGG
Source organism: Sphingomonas sp. NCPPB 2930 (assembly GCF_042867205.1). Taxonomy (NCBI): domain Bacteria; kingdom Pseudomonadati; phylum Pseudomonadota; class Alphaproteobacteria; order Sphingomonadales; family Sphingomonadaceae; genus Sphingomonas; species Sphingomonas sp. NCPPB 2930. Next base: position 256,741 of record NZ_JBHZQU010000005.1, read on the forward strand.
TGTTCCTGAAAGCGGCCGGGCTGGTGACCGGTGGTATCGCGGGCGTCGCGCTGCTGCTGTCCTATCTGATCCCGCTGCCCGCAGGCGTGCTGTTCACACTGGTCAACATCCCGTTCTTCCTGTTCGCGCACAAGGTGATGGGCGCGCGGTTCGCGGTGAAGACGGTGCTGGTCAATGTCGGGATCGGCATCGCCTCGGCGATCACGCGGGTGTCGGTGCATGTCGATGCGGTCCACCCGGCCTTTGCCGCGCTGGTCGGCGGCACCGTGATCGGCATGGGCATATTGTCGCTTGCCCGGCACCAGGCGGGGGTCGGCGGGACCGGGGTCATCACCATCTGGCTCTATCGCAAGCACGGATGGAATATGGGGCTGACCCAGGTCGCGCTCGACGTCGTGATCCTCAGCCTCGCCATCCCGGTGGTGACGGGCACTCAGCTGATCTGGTCGGCGATCAGCGCGGCGGCGATCAGCCTGATCCTCTTCGCCTGGCACCGACCGGGGCTGTATATGGGGCGGTAAATGATGTCCTCCCCTGCAAGGGGAGGTGGCAGGCCGTAGGCCTGACGGAGGGGTGTCACCCTATCGAGAGTGGGACACCCCTCCACCAGCTTGGTGTTCGAGCGAGATTGTGCCCCCGGCACAATCTTGGTCTGCCAGGGGCAGACCAAAGCTCGAACACCCCCTCCCCTTACGGGGAAGAATTTCCGGATCAGCCCTTCTTCAGGTGGCGACGGCCGAGCAGTTCGGCGATCTGCACCGCGTTCAGCGCGGCGCCCTTGCGCAGATTGTCCGACACGCACCACAGCGACAGGCCGTTATCGACCGTCGAGTCCTCGCGCACGCGGCTGATGAAGGTCGCATAGTCGCCGACGCATTCGATCGGCGTGACGTATCCGCCGTCCTCGCGCTTGTCGATCAGCATGACGCCGGGTGCCTCGCGCAGGATGTCCTGCGCTTCCTGTGCGGAGATTTCGTCCTCGAACTCGATGTTCAGCGCCTCGGAATGGCCGACGAACACCGGCACGCGGACGCAGGTCGCCGTCACCTTGACCTTGGGGTCGAGGATCTTCTTGGTCTCGGCGACCATCTTCCACTCTTCCTTGGTGGAGCCGTCCTCCAGGAAGCTGTCGATGTGCGGGATCACGTTGAAGGCGATCTGCTTGGTGAACTTCTTGGGCTCGGCGGGGTCGCCGACGAAGATGTTGCGGCTCTGCTCGAACAGCTCGTCCATGCCCGCCTTGCCCGCGCCCGACACCGACTGATAGGTCGCGACGACGACGCGCTTGATCGTCGCCTTGTCGTGCAGCGGCTTGAGCGCCACGACCATCTGCGCGGTCGAGCAGTTCGGGTTGGCGATGATATTCTTGGCCGTATAGCCGTCGATCGCGTCCGGGTTCACTTCGGGCACGATCAGCGGCACGTCCGGGTCCATGCGATAGAGCGACGAATTGTCGATCACGATGCAACCGGCAGCGGCGAATTTGGGGGCATAGACCTTGGTCGCGTCCGACCCGATCGCGAACAGCGCCATGTCCCAGCCGGTGGGATCGAAATGCTCGATATTCTTGATGGTGAGCATCTTGCCGGTCTCACCATATTCGATCTGGTCGCCCTGGCTGCGCGACGAGGCGACGACCGCCAGCTCGTCGATCGGGAATTCCCGCTCCGCCAGAATGTTGATCATTTCCCGGCCGACATTGCCCGTCGCCCCGGCGACCACCACGCGATAACCCATTAAACCCTCCACTCGGAAGCCAGAGCCGGTAGCGTCATTGCGCGGACACGTCCACCGACTTTACGAATAGTGCGCGTTTGGGAAAGGCAAGCGGGGGTTTAGGCGCTGACACGTCGCCCCAGCGAAGGCTGGGGCCTTTGGCCTTCACGCCAGCCGGTCGAAAAGGTCGTCCCACGCGGGATTGAGACTCTCGATCAGCCTGATTTTCCATTCCCGCTTCCAGGCCTTCATCGCCTTCTCACGCGCGATGGCATCCTCGATCCTGCCATGCTCCTCGGCATAGACCAAACGGTGCAGCCCATAGCGACGACAGAATTCCGCGCCCTTGTCGGTGCGATGCTGATGGATGCGCGCCGCCAGATGTGCGGTGACGCCGATATAGAGGACGCCGTCCGGCTTGTTGGTCATGATATAGACCCAGCCCGGCATCGGTCAGCCCATGCGGCGAAAGTCCCCAGCCTGCGCTGGGGCGACGGTTCTGAGCGTATCAATCATGCGTACTCGCCGCCCAAGTCGCGTGGGCGATGCCGTGGACGCTCTGGAAATGGTCGGTGATCCGGTCGAGTTCGCCCGCCTCGACGATGGTGCTGGTCAGGATCGCGGTAACGGTCACCTGGTCCTCGCCCCGCTCCTCGCTATCCAGTTCGCCGACCGGCAGGCCCGCGCCCTCCAGATGTTCGACCAGCAGGTCGCCGACCGGCCCGGCCTGCGCGGCGCTGGTGGTCAGGCTGACCGAATAGGTCGCCTCGACATGCCGCCCCTCGACGGGGATGCGGTTGATCGCATCGACCAGCGGGCGCAGCGCGGTGTTGGCGAGCAGGACGATGCCGGTCAGCAGCACCGCCTCGGCCACCATGTCACTGCCCGCGATCGAGCCCACCGCCGCCGAGCACCACAGGGTCGCGGCCGTATTGAGCCCGCGGACGTTCATCCCCTCCTTCATGATGACGCCCGCGCCCAGGAAGCCGATCCCCGACACGACATAGGCGATGATGCGGATCGACTCGACATTGCCGCCCAGCCGCTGGCCGAGGTCGACGAACGCCGCCGCCCCGATCGCGACCAGCGCATTGGTGCGCAGGCCCGCAGTCCGCTGGCGATATTGCCGCTCGGCCCCGATCACCGTGCCCAGCACGAAGGCGGTCAGATAGCTGACCAGCGTGTCGAGGAACGGCCAGAGGTGGAAGGTCTTCAGGAATGCCATGGTCGCCACCCTATTTCCTCCCCTGCAAGGGGAGGGGGACCGCCGCGAAGCGGTGGTGGAGGGGTGTCGCCATCCGCGTGGACACCCCTCCGTCAGTCCTGCGGACTGCCACCTCCCCTTACCGGGGAGGAATGACGGCTTTATTTCTTCGCCGGCTTGTTCTTCACCGTCCGGTCCAGGAAGTTCAGGATCGTGTGCCACAGATGCTCGGAAATGCCCGGCCCGCCGACGCGGTGGGTCTGGCCCGGATAGAGCATCATCTCGAACGGCGTGTCGGTCTTCTGCATCTCGGCGGCGAAGGCGGTCGCGTTGTCGAGGAAGACGTTGTCATCCGCCATCCCGTGGATCAGCATCAGCGGATCGCGGATCTTCGCCGCATCCGTGATCGCCTGCGAAGTCGCATAGCTCTTCGGATCGGTGCGCGGATCGCCCAGATAACGCTCGGTATAATGGGTGTCGTAAAGCTGCCAGTCGGTCACCGGCGCGCCCGACACGGCGGCGGCATAGACGCCCGGCGTCTTCTCCAGCATCTTGATCGACATATAGCCGCCGTACGACCAGCCATAGGTCGCGATCCGCGCGGGATCGACGAAGGGCAGCGACTTCAGATAGTTCGCTCCCGCCAGCTGATCGGCGACCTCGACCGTGCCCATCGCGTGATAGATGGCATCCTCGAACGCCTTGCCGCGATTATACGAGCCGCGATTGTCGATCTGGAAGAAGATCCAGCCCTGATCGACCAGATATTGCGGCAACGCCCCCTGCCAGCCACGCGTGACCTGCTGGCCGGTGCCGGGGCCGCCATAATGCTGGAAGAAGACAGGATAGCGCTTGCCCGGCTCCAGCTTGGGCGTGATCATCTCCCAATAGAGCGTCGTGCCGTCATCGGCCTTGATCGTGCCGAACTTCGTCTCGCGGTGGCTGGCGAGATAGGGCGCATAGGGATGGCCCGCGACAATCGCGTTCTCGTTGATCCAGCTCAGCCGCTTGCCCGTGGTGTCGGCCAGATAGACCTGGGTCGGCTGGCTCGGGCTGGAGCGCGAGACGATGAAGCGGCTGGCCGAGGAGTCCATCGTCGCGCTGTTGGTATAGCCGCGCTCGGTCAGGCGGGTGACGACGCCCGGATGCGCGATGTCGACGGCATAGAGATGCTGTTCGAGCACATCGTCCTTCAGCCCGGTGAAATAGAGCCGACCCTTGGCCTCGTCGACGCCGACCAGATTGGTGACGACCCAGGGGCCCTTGGTCAGCTGCGTCCACTGGCCGTTCGCGAAGTGATAGAGATGGCCATAGCCGTCGCGCTCCGACCGCCAGATCAGGCTGCCGTCCTTCATCGGGCGATAGGCGTCGGACAGGTTCAGCCAGCTGCGCTGGCCCGAACGCTCGGTGAAGAGGATGGTCGACTTGCCGGTGGTCGGGTCGACGCGCAGCATGTCGAGCGTCTTCTGGTCGCGGCTCTCGCGCTGGACCAGCAGGGTCTTGCCGTCCGGCGTCCAGTCGACGCGCGCCAGATAGATGTCGGGATTGGTGCCCAGATCGACCTTCACCCGGCCCGACCCGTCCGCCTTCATGACATAGAGGTCGACCAGCGCATTGGGCGTGCCCGCCGCCGGATAGCGCTGTTCATAGACCTTGGTGCCCGCCGCACCGATGGCGGCGCGGACCGCGACCTTGACCGGCGCATCGTCGAACCGCTCGACCGCGATGTAACGCTCGTCGGGGCTCCACCAATAGCCGGTGAAGCGGTGCATTTCCTCCTGCGCGACGAATTCCGCTTCGCCGAAATGGACGGTGCCGCCGCCTTCCTTGGTCAAGGCCCGCGCCTCGCCCCCAGTCAGCGGCATGGCCCACAGATTCTGGTCGCGCACGAAGCTGACATAGCCGCCCTTGGGGCTGACGATCGGGTTCAGCTCGCCGCCCGGCGTATTGGTCAGGCGACGGACCTGTCCGTCCAGCCCGGCGAGATAGAGGTCGCCGTCCAGCGGCACCAGGATCGACTTGCCGTCGGGCGCCCAGTCATAGGCGACGATGCCCTTCGACCCGCCGATGCGCGCGCGTTCGCGCTGCATCTTCTCGGCCTCGGACAGTTCGGCGCCCGAGCCGACCTTCTTGGAGTCGACCAGCATGCGTTCCGCGCCGGTGCGGGTGTCGCGCGCCCAGAGGTCCAGCCGCTCGCGCTCGTCGGCGCGCGGGCGCAGCGAGGTCAGCAGCGTGCCGTCGGGCGACAGGCGCAACCCGCGCGGCTGCGACCCCGACAGGTCGGGACTGCCGAACACGCGCGCCAGGGTCAGTTCGCCCTGCTTTTCCGGTTCAGCCGCCATGGCGGGCGCCCCCAATCCCATCGCGATCGACGCCCCGACCGACGCCAGCGCCAGACCCAGCACCCATTTGCGCATTCATACCACTCCAAGCCTCATTGCCGCCGGGGGCGCCCCCGGCGCGTCGCCGGGCGTTATCGCGACGAGACCGCGTTCCGTAAAGCCGGATCGACACCATGCCGGATCGGCGGCGACCGGCCCGTCCCGCCGCCCGGGATTTCCTGCGGATCGCAATGCTTTCCATTATTCGTAAACCGGCCGTTAACGAATTTGGATTAGGCCGAAGCTCCGGGGTCGGAAGGCGCATCCTATTCACGCACGGCCTCCCTGGTCTTTTTCGGAATGGACATGGCAAGCTCGACGGCCTTTGACATACAGAATGACCGAAGCGGCGATATCGGGGCGATCATGGCGCGCCTGGGCAGCGCCGGGCACCCGCATGTCCAGGCGCTGTTGCTGCCGCAGGCGTTGCTCCACGACCTGACCGACGCGGTCCATGCGGTCTGCGCGGTGCATGGCAATCACCCCTGCATGATCGATTACGCGATGGCGCGCGGCATCCAGATCGACACCCTGCCATGGCTGATCCAGTCGTCCACCGCCTTTGCCCATGAACGCGCCTATCTGGCGCATCTGACATCGGCGGCGGGGCCGCTGCCCTCGACGCCGGGACAGGCACAGACCGATGCGGCGCTGACCCAGTTGCGCCACACGCTGGAAATGCTGGCCAATTCGGACCGGCGCGGCTGCGCGACCGGCGCGGTCTCCGCGCTGATCCTCGACTGGCGCGCGATCCGGCAGGTGCTCGACCAGGCGGCGCGGCGGTTCGGGCTGGCCTCGCTGCCCGGCACGATGCCCGATCCGATCCTGGACGACCCCGAAGACGATACCGCCATCGGCCTGGCGCGTGCGCGCGGATTCGGCGCGACCCAGCTGTTCGTCCAGCATCGCGGCCTGTGGAACATCCTGGAGGCGCGGGCCAGCGCGCGGCGGGGATAGCCCCATGGCGGCCGCAAAGCCTCGATCGGTCGCGGCGAACGCTCGGCTGATCGCCCTAAGGCCGCATTAACCATCTTGTACAGTTCACGATTAAGCGAGGCTCGTTACCGTGACAGAGATGAAAGGCGTGGTGTCCAAGGCAACTCTCTCACTCTGTGCGCTGACGGTCGCCATCCCCTCGGACGCGCGCTCGCTGCTGGATTATGTCGGCCAGTGCGTCCCCTTCGCGCGGCAGGCCTCGGGCATCTCGCTTTATGGCGATGCCTGGACATGGTGGTCGCAGGCGGCGGGGAAATATCCGCGCGGCCACGCCCCCCGGGTCGGTGCGGTCGTCGTCTTCGAAAAGACCAGCCGCCTGCCGCTCGGCCATGTCGCGGTGGTCAGCCGCGTGGTCGAGGACCGGGTGCTGATGCTGACCCATGCCAACTGGTCGATCCAGAATGGCGAACGCGGCCATGCCGAGCAGGACGTCACGCTGTTCGACGTGTCGCCCGCCAATGACTGGAGCGTGGTGAAGGTCTGGTTCCGCGACTCGGACGGCCTGGGCAGCACGACCTATCCGATCTACGGATTCATCTATGGCAATGGCCGCACCGCGCCCGAACTGACCGGCGCCAAGCCCGATTATGTCGGCGCGCTGATCGACGCCTATGTCGCACGCTGATTGTCGGTAACGGCGCGTCATGATAGGCTGACGCCCGTCATCTGGGAGGATGCCGATGCTGTCGCTGCTCGCCTTGCTCGCCCTGTCCGCCGCCGATGAGGCGTGGCCCGTCACCCCGACGCTGGGCCGGTTGCCCGAACGCTGCGCACCGAAGGAAAGGCGGGTCAGCCGCAAGACCCCGAGCGTCGGTCTGCACACGCTGAACGAGATGCCCGATGCCGACCCGCAATATGCCGTGGTCCGCGAGATCGACGGCTGTCCTGTGCCGGTCAAGGCCGACAAACCCCTGAAGCCCCAACGCTAGGGCCGCTAGACATTCAGCGATGCCTTCCCTCGCCCCTCGCAGAGGGGAGAGGGTTGCGCAGACTTGGTCTTTGCGAAAGCAAAGGCTTAGTCGGAGCTG